>DASYJJ010000373.1:0-7188 GCA_035996605.1 Rhodanobacteraceae bacterium | reverse complement strand
GTGCAGACCGAAAACGGGTTGCGACCGCTTTACGTGTGGCTCGCGGAAAAGCTCGCCGTGCGGCTATCGGTCGAGACCAAAGGATTGCCGCAGCCGCTGTCCCTCAATGATGTCGTCTGCAGCTATCTCGGTCAGCACGGTCGGCGCGAGGAAGCCTATACACGACTCCGTTCGGTGATGCGCGAAGTCGACTTCGACCCGCCGCTCGCATTGCGCCAGCTTGCGCGCATCACCGATTTCGATCTGTTCGTGACGACGACTTTCGACCCGCTTCTCGAAAAGGCGATCAATCTCGAGCGCTATGGCGGGCAGCCGATGGCCGAGGTCATCGCGTATGCGCCAAACCGGGTCGCCGACCTTCCAACCGAACGCGCTCAGTTGCAGCGCACTGTCGTCTACCATCTGCTCGGTCGGCTGTCGGCTTCGCCGACATATGTGCTCTCAGACGAAGACCTTCTCGAGTTCATCTGCGCGCTTCAATCCGAGCATCTGACGCCCGAACGGCTGTTTCACGAGCTCGAGCACAGTCATCTCCTTCTGATCGGCAGCGATTTCTCGAACTGGTTGGCGCGTCTGTTCCTGCGCATGGCCAAGCGCAAGCGTTTGTCCGATCCGCGCGATTTCACTGAAGTGTTCGCTGACGATCACACGACAAAAGACGAGCGGCTGCTGGCGTTTCTCCAGCAAGTCAGCGTCCGCACGCGCGTCTACGGCGGCGCCGAGGCGTTTGTCGCCGAATTGCACGAGCGCTGGCAACGTCGCCAGCGTCCCGTTCGCGATGCCGAGGGCGGGTCTTCTGCGCCGCTTCGATTCCTGCCGCCCGCGCGCGAAATGCCCGAGAACGCGATCTTCATCAGCTACGCGCGCGAGGATCTCGAGGCGGTGCAGCGTCTCAAAGCAGGGCTCGATGCGGCCGGATTCGCAACCTGGTTCGACCTCGATCGTCTGGAAAGCGGCGATGATTATGATCGAAAGATCCGCGCGAACATCGCGCGTTGCAGTTTCTTCATGCCGATCATCTCGGCGGCGACCCAGCGCCGGCACGAAGCGTATTTTCGCCGCGAATGGAGTTACGCCGTCGACCGGGTACGCAACATGGCGGACGGCGCAGTATTCATCCTGCCGGTTTGCATCGACGAGACGCCGGAAGGCGAGGCGCTCGTGCCCGAGACGTTCAAGGCGCTTCATATCAGGCGGCTGCCCGGAGGCGACCCGCCACCCGACTTCCTCGATCGTATGCGCGAACTTTTCAGGGGGAGACGTGCATGAGCGCGACGCACGGGGGCGGCCGCGACGATGTATCCATCGACCCGGAAAATCCATGGCTCGGACTCTTCTCGTACTCCGAAGGGAACCGCGCTTATTTCCACGGGCGTGACGAGGAAGCTGCGGAGCTTGCACGGCGCGTGCAGCGCAAGCTGCTCACGGTGTTGTTCGGCCAGTCGGGTCTGGGCAAGACCTCGCTGCTTCGCGCCGGGCTCGTGCCGCGCCTGCGCGCCGAGGGCTACTGTCCGGTGTATGTGCGCATCGACTACTCGCCCGAATCGCCGCCGCCGTCGGATCAAATCAAGCAGGCGATCTTTCGCGCAACATCGAGCGCGGGATACTGGACGCGGCCGGGCAGCGCGATCGAAGGCGAATCTCTGTGGGAATTCCTGCACCACCGCGGCGATCTCCTGCGCGATCAGGAAGGCCACCCACTCCTGCCATTGCTGATTTTCGATCAGTTCGAAGAGATCTTCACTCTTGCGCAAGCCGACGATGCCGGACGCCTGCGCGCAAAGACTTTCCTCGAGGATCTTGCTGACCTCGTCGAGAATCGTCCACCGGCTGCACTCGAAGCGCGGATCGAGGACGACGACGAGGCAGCCGAAGATTTCGACTTCGCGCGTGCCGACTATCGCATTCTGATTGCGCTGCGCGAGGATTACCTCGCTCATCTGGAAGGCGTGAAAGGCATCATGCCGTCGATCACCCAAAATCGGATGCGGCTCGCGCGGATGAACGGCACGCAGGCGCTGACCGCGGTGCTGAAGCCGGGCGGCAGGCTCGTGTCGCAGGAAGTTGCCGAATCGATCGTGCGCTTCGTTGCGGGCGGCTCGGAGCTCGCCAACGCCGAGATCGAACCTTCGCTTCTGAGTCTCGTGAGCCGCGAGCTCAACCTGGTGCGCATCTCGCGCGGCGATCCCGAAATCTCGGCGGCACTGCTGGCCGGATCGCGCGACACGATCCTTTCGGAATTCTACGAACGCACGCTCGCCGATCAGCCGGCCGGTGTTCGTCGCGTCATCGAAGACGAGCTCCTGACCGAATCGGGCTATCGCGAAAGTCTCGCCGAAGAGCGTGTGAAGAAAGCGCTTGCTGCGGTCGGCGCGTCCAGCGATGCGCTGCCGTCACTCGTCAACCGGCGCCTGCTTCGCATCGAGGAACGTCTTGATGTACGTCGAGTCGAGCTGACGCACGACGTGCTGTGCAGCGTCGTTCTGTCGAGCCGCAATCTTCGTCACGAACGCGAGGCCCGCGACGATGCCGAGCGTCAGCTCGCCGCGCAGCAGGCGCGCGAGGCGGCCGCGCATCGCGCGCTCGTGCGCGCACGAGCGGTGGCGATGGTTTGCGCCGTGCTCATGGTGATTGCGGCTGCGGGCGCGGCCTTTGGCTGGATCAGTCAGCGAAGGGCGCGCAGCGCGGAGGTCGAATCGCAGAAATCGCGCAGCGACGCCGAGAAACTGGTGAGTTTTCTGCTCGAGGATTTCTATTCGGAACTGGAGCCCACCGGCCGTCTCGACACGCTGGGCAAGCTTGCGCATATGGCCGTCGGCTACTACGACGGATTGCCTCCCAAGCTCGTCACTACGCGCACGGAAGCGTTCCGCGGAATGGCGCTCGTGCGCGAAGCGGCAGCCCAGAACTGGAGCGGCAAGTCCGAGGATGCCTACAAGGCGTTTGCGGAGGCGCAATCGATCTTCGAAAAGCTTCGCGCCGACGGCGACCAGAGCGAACCGATCACCTACGGACTTGCCCTCACTCTGTACAGCGAAGGCAGCAGCGTCGTCGGCCAGAACGGCGGTGGAAGAGGCACTGTCGATCAACTGGCCAAGGCCGCCGATCTGCTGCGGCCACTCGTGTCTCAGCCGGACGCCTCGCGTCGGGTGCGCCTGCTCTACGCGAATACGCTGAACTATCTCAGCCACACGCAGCCGATGGAAAAAGCGGTAGCAATGTGTGACGAGGCACGTGCAATTCTGGTTGGCCTCGGCGCACTCGATCTTTCCGATCTCAACGCAGCGTCGTCCTACGCGGACGTCGCGGATTCGGAAGCGCGGCACCTGCTTTCGCTCGGCCGGATCGCCGAAGCGCAGAAGCTCGAGAAGGAAGTCTACGACATCGCCGAAAAGGTCCTCGTGCAGCGCCCGGGCGACTTGCACGCGATGTCGGATCGCTCATGGGCCGCGGAGTTGCTCGGGTCGCTGGCCAACCGGCAGCATGACGACGCTGTAGCTCTGGACTACGCACAGCGCGCAGCGCGCGCCGGCGAGGACGAAGTTCGTTTCAATCCCTCCGACGTCGGTACGTGGGACCGATGGGCGACCGGTCTGCATGCTCTTTCCAATCGACAGTACGAACTCGGCGATATTGCGGCTTCCTTGGCGACACTGCGCTCGGTCGTTGCGCTGGGGCAGGACAAGCGCCGGCCATCGAGTCTCAGTCCTGTGCTTTGGTATCACTGGATCGAGTTGGCACACACTGAGGCGGATCGTGGAGATGCCGCTGCCGCATCGCAATCCATCAAAGGGTTCGTTCGGGCCGTCACCGAGATGATCGCGCACGTTCCGCCGAATGATGCGCGCCACCAACTTCTTGATCACCCCGAGCAGGGCATCGGCGCCATGCTATCGCTGCTTCAGGGCGCGACCCAGGCGGCATGGGACAACGCGACCGCGACTATGAATCGAATCGAGCCGATCGAAGTGTCACCTGCCGAAGTGAACGACTCGTTCCTGAAAGGCAATATGCTTGTCGGTAGTTACGAAACCGCTGCGCGGGCCGCGCTTCGCTTGCATCGATTTGCCGATGCCGAAGGCCTGGCGCGGAAATGGCTGGCGGTTCCGACCAACCCGATCAGCGAGTCCGATCCGCGCAAGGTCGCATCGCGCGCGCGTGCGGTCCTTGCGCATGCCATCGCCTTGCAAGGCCGCGCGGACGAGGCGCGGACCGTACTCGACGAGGCGCTTGCGTATTACCAAAGCGAACAACAGGCCGGTGCGCGTGGCGTCTCGTTCCGCCGCGACTACGCGTACGCGCTGTATGTCAGCGCGATGGTGCGCGCAAGCGGCGACGATCGCGCGAGACGCGCCGATCTCGATGCGGCCTCCGCAGAGCTCGAAGGTGCGTCGCCCGAGGCGCGGCAGCTCACGAGCTTGCGCGAAATCGCCGGCTTGATCGCCTCGGCCCGCGCGAGCTGACGCGCGAAATCGCCGCGCAACGATCCGTCCTATCGCGCCGCCAACGATGAACGCGATCGCCGCACCGCTCATCATCGGAGTCACCAGCCATCGGAACATCTCGGCCGGCGAGATCGAAGCCGTGCGCGTGCACGTGCGCGCACTCTTCGCGCGGATGCGAAACGAGTTTCCGCACATGCCGCAGATCGTGCTGTCTTCGCTGGCCGAAGGCGGCGATCAGCTGGTCGCAGAGGAGGCATTGTCCGCCGGCGTGCGTCTCATCGCGGCGCTACCCATGGCGCGGGCGGAATACGCGAAGGACTTTTCCGACGCGGCGGCTCTCGCGCGTTTCGATGCGCTGTGCGACGCCGCGGAGGTCATCGAAGTACCGGACTCGGCGATCCGACATGGCGGATCGCCCCAAGGTGCGGAGCGGGACGCGCATTACGCCGAAGCGGGCGTGTACGTCTCCGATCATTGTCATCTGCTGCTCGCGATCTGGGACGGCAAGGCTTCCGGGTCGCTCGGCGGAACCGCGCAGATCGCTTCGTATCACTTGACCGGACTAAAACCTTTTCCGGGCGAGCGGCGCAAACACGAGAGTCGACGGCTGCTCGGGTCCGGCGGCGAGCGCCTCGCCTATCACATCGTCTGCTCGCGCGAGCAAGCCGACGGCACGCCGCTCGCTTCACTCACGCCGCTCGACACCTGGTGGCGCACCGGCGAGCGTATGGAGCCGGGCGCAAGTCCGATGCCCGACACGTTTGCGACGACGTTCTTGCACACGGACACATTCGATGTCGACGCTGCGAAGTACGCCGAGCGGATCATGACGTCAGGTGGAGCTTCTTCCGCGAACACCGGCGAGCGCACCGGCGGCGCCATAGAAGGCTTGTTCCAGACAGCGGATTGGCTGGCGATTCATTTCCAGCGACGCGTCGTGTTCGCCATGCGCGTGCTCTATACGGTCGCAGCGCTGATGGCCATTGCGTTCACGATCTACGACAACCTGCCGGCGCAGGACGACATGCTCGTCGTATTCCTGCTTCTGTTCGTCGCCGGCGGCGTCATCGTGGCGCTCGCCAACCGGCGCGACTGGCATCGCAAATATCTCGACTACAGAGCGCTGGCCGAGGGTCTGCGCGTGCTGTCGTATTGGCGTCGCGCCGGCATTTCGCTCACAGACGACGTTGAATTCGCGCGCGACAATTTTCTGCAGAAGCAAGACGTGGAGCTTGGCTGGGTGCGCAACGTCATGCGCGGCGCCGAGCTCGAAAGCGGGATCGCGAGTCGAGCCGATTCGACGCTCGATCTTTCGAACGTCGTTCGCGAGTGGATCGGCGATGATCTGAACAAGGGACAGCTCGAGTACTACCAGCGCAAGGCTGCGCAGCGCACGCGCACGCATCGCGTCACCGAAGGTTTCGGCATGGCGAGCCTTTGCGTCGGCATTGGCATCAGCATCGTCCTGGCAACGTTTGCACGATACCTTTCAGCGGACGCCAAGAACGTGCTGGTGATGATCATGGGCGTGTTCTCGATCGTCGCCGGCGTGCGCGCGGCGTACGCGTACAAGAAAGCCGACAAGGAGCTCATCAAGCAGTATCGCTACATGCAGCGCATGTTCGGCGAAGCGCGCTTGGCGCTCGATCGTGCGCACGGACCCGACGACAAGCGCGAAATCCTGCGCCTGCTCGGCGATGCAGCACTCGCCGAGCAGGTCGAATGGGCGCTCATGCACCGCCAAAGACCGCTTGAACACAATCGGATCTGACAACGCCGGCGCCTCGTCATCCCGGCGCTGGATCAAAACCGTCGGCGAAGATGGTGTCGTTGACATAACCGACGCAGGCCGAGAACTCCGAAGTATTTCCGGACGGATCCGTTGCGGTCGCAGTGATTGCCGCGCCGCCGATCAGAACGAGTGGATTGCTTGTAGAAATCGGGATGTCGAACGTCGCGGTGCCCTCGTCGAGCTGAGGTGGAACTGAAATGGTGACCGTAGCGGACTTGAGCCAGGTTTGGCCTTCGCCGTTGCCGGAGGAATCGCAGCTCCCGCTTGCATAGACGTCCACCGTGAAGTCACCGCCGGTCGAAGTCAGCGAGCCGCTGACGACGCCCGTATTGAAACCGCCTGCCGCCCGCGTCAGCACAGGGAAGTTCTGCCCGCGGTTGGCGTAGTCGTTCTGCTGAATTCCACCATCGTCGTCGTTGGGCGTCACGCCTTCGGCCGCGAGGTCGATGCCGAGCAGGCCGTTGTCGAAGATCCGGTTGCGGCGAATCTTGTTGTGCTGGCCGATTTCGACCCACACGCCTTCGTCGGCGTTCTCGGCGATCGTGTTGTAGCGCACCGTATTGCCCGAAGGAGCATCGCCGACGTCGCCGGAGAAGTGGATGCCGGCGTTGCCGTTGCCGAGCACAGTGTCGCCGCTCTCGGAAAGACCGATGAAATTGTCGGCGATCACGTTGTTCGCGGCGCCAATGCCGCTGACGAGAATGCCCGCCTGCACGTTGTCCCCGATCAGGTTTCCGCTCAGGGTGTTGTCGTGACCGAGGAGGTGCACGCCACGCGTTCCGTTTGCACGGTTGGTGTAGCTGTTGTTGGTTGAATTCCAGCCGACGCCAATGTAATTGTTGAGGACCTGGTTGTTGTAGGTGCCGAGCACCAGAGGAGGTGAGCCTCCGCCTTGCATCACGATCCCGCTTCCGGTGGCGTCGCCGATGATATTGCGGTCGGCCACGTCAT
>DASYJJ010000372.1:0-3021 GCA_035996605.1 Rhodanobacteraceae bacterium | reverse complement strand
GGCCCTCTCCCGCTTGCGGGAGAGGGTTGGGTGAGGGCAAGCAAGCGAAGCCTCTCAATCCCCAACGCAACACTCCGCACAGCCCTCACCCGCGCTGCGCGCGACCTCTCCGGCAAGCGGGAGAGGTGAAGTGAAGCGATTCGTCTATCCAAATCCGCAGTCTTTCCGAATTCGCGCTCTTCCAGAATCCACAATATTTCAGAATCCATAGTGCAAAAATCCGCCGTCGACGGCGACGCATTCGCCGGTGATATAGCTCGATGCCGGCATGCACAGGAAAGCGACGGCGGAGGCAACTTCTTCGGGCTCGCCGATGCGGCCCATCGGAGTGCGTTCGAGGACTTCGTCGAGATAGTCCGGATCGGCGAGCTTGACCGCGGTGCGCTGCGTGCGGATGTACCACGGCGAAACCGCGTTGACGCGGATGCCGTCCTCGGCCCATTCGCAGGCAAGGTTTCGTGTCAGCTGCACGATCGCGGCTTTGGTCATGCCGTAGGGCGAGCCGCTGCGCACGTGCGTCATGCCCGACACCGACGCAATGTTCACGATCGCCGCATTGCCGTGTTCGGCGAGTTGCGGATATGCAAGGCGGCTCATCTCGAACACGCTGACGATATTCGTGTCGATGAGATCGCGAACTTCGTCTTCGGTGTAATCGAGCGTCGGTTTGGTCAGGTTGCCGCCGGCGTTGTTGACGAGCAATGACAATTCGACGTCGAGATCGGAGATCCAGTCGAACACTTCGAGTCGCTGCTCGCCCTCGGCGACGTCGGCCGCGAACGTGAAGAATTCGCGCTCGCCGAATTCCTCGCTGAGCTCGTCGCGCGCATGCTCGAGCGCGGCTTCGTCGCGCGCTACGAGCAAGACGTCCGCGCCGAGCCCCGCGAGCTCGCGAGCGCACGCAAACCCAATGCCCTTGCTCGCGCCGCTGATCAGCGCGACCTGCCCGTCCAGGCGCCAGCGTGACGGATTCATCGTCTTCTATCGAATGATGTCGTCGCGCGCAGCGCGACCATCACTCCCCCTCTCCCGCGAAGCGGGTGAGGGCACGGGGTGGGGGCAACGGCGCAACGATATTTGGAAAAAGTGCGAACCTGCATCCGTTGTGCGCTCCGCGTGCTTGCCCGGCCACGATGACCGGAGGAGACTTTAACTGAACCCACTGCCGGAGTGCCGCCATGTTGCGTGCGCTGCTTGTGCTGGCGAGCGCGTGTGCGATCGCCGGCTGTACCCAAAGCTCGAATGACGAGGCCGCAAAACCGGCGGCGCAGGCGCAAGCAGCGCCAGCGCAGAAGACCTTTCTCGATCCGCAGCTGAAGGCGATTCAGAAAGCCAAGGACGTTCAGAAGACCGTCGACGATCAGGCCAAGGAAACCCAGAAGGCCATCGACGACAGCGGTGGTTGATGGATCGCTCCTCTCCTCGAAGCGGGAGGGGTCGCGCGTAGCGCGCAGTGGGGGGCGGATCGGATCGCTTTATCTGGAAGAGCTGTGGTTTGGACGCTTCACTCGGCTTGCCCTCGCCCCAGCCCTCTCCCGCAAGCGCGAAAGGGGGAATGCGCTAGACGAGACTACCGCGTGACGGAATTTCCCATTATCAACAACATGCTGCGGCGCGTCTTTCCGCCGCGATGGCGCAGGGACTAGGCTCGCGCGTCGCTCGACGCGTTTCAGCCAGGAGGCTGAGGTGCAGCCCACCGATATTCGTAATCCCGCTTATTTCCACAAAGTCGTCGATTGCCAATGGGCCTGTCCGGCCCATACCCCGGTTCCGGAATACATCCGACTGATCGCCGCCGGCCGGTATTCCGACGCGTATCTGGTCAACTGGAAATCGAATGTCTTTCCCGGAATCCTCGGGCGCACCTGCGATCGCCCGTGCGAGCCCGCGTGCCGGCGCGGTCGCGTGGAGGCGAACAACCAGGACGCGAAACCCGAACCCGTCGCGATCTGCCGCCTGAAGCGCGTCGCCGCCGATCTCAAGGACGACATCCGCGACCGCTTGCCGAAACCTCCGGCACAAAAGAACGGCAAACGCATCGCGTGCATCGGCGCGGGTCCGGCGTCGCTCACCGTGGCGCGCGATCTCGCTCCGCTCGGCTATCACGTCACCGTGTTCGAAGCCGATCCAAAGGCCGGTGGTTTCATGCGCACGCAAGTGCCGCGTTTTCGCTTGCCCGAAGAAGTCATCGACGAAGAAACAGGCTATATCCTCGATCTGGGCGTCGAATTCATCGGCGGCCGGCGCATCGATTCGATGAAGGCGATGCTCGCCGAAAACTACGACGCCGTGTTCATCGGCTGCGGCGCACCGCGCGGACGCGATCTGGACCTTCCTGGTCGTACGGAAGCAGCGGCGCAGATCCACATCGGCATCGACTGGCTTGCATCGGTGTATTTCGGCCATGTCGAGAAAGTCGGCAAGCGCGTGATCGTACTCGGCGGCGGCAACACTGCGATGGATTGCTGCCGGTCGGCGCGGCGGCTCGGCGGCGATGACGTGAAAGTCATCGTTCGCTCGGGATTCGAGGAAATGAAGGCATCGCCCTGGGAGAAAGAGGATGCGATGCACGAAGGCATCCCGATCCTCAATTACCTCGTGCCGAAGGAATTCGTGCACGAGAACGGCAAGCTGACCGGCATGGTGTTCGAGAAAGTCGCCGCGATCCACGATGCGAAGGGCCGGCGCAGGCTCGTGCCGACCGGCGAGCCGGATCAGCGCGTGGACTGCGACGAGGTGTTGATCGCGGTCGGACAGGCAAATGCGTTCCCGTGGATCGAGCGCGACATCGGCATCGCGTTCGACACCGAATGGGACATGCCGGTCGTCGACAAGACCACGATGCAATCGTCGCTGCCGCACGTGCTATTCGGCGGCGACGCCGCATTCGGACCGAAAAACATCATCTGGGCCGTCGCGCACGGTCACGAGGCGGCGGTGTCGATCGATAAGCTTCTCGGCGGCGAAGACGTGCACGACCGGCCCGCGCCGGCAGTCGAAGTGATCTCGCAGAAGATGGGC
>DASYJJ010000371.1:0-10317 GCA_035996605.1 Rhodanobacteraceae bacterium | reverse complement strand
TGCATTGATCAATCCGAAAACCGTGCATGCTTCCGAACATCTTTCGGACCTTCACGTGATCATTATCGAAGACAAGAAATAGGCTCGTAACGTTGGAATGAAATCGGCTGGGGTGCGTTTTCGTTTCCGAAAACGCACTCCAGGCGCGCGCATTGGCCCGCGGTGCGGCGCATGAATTCGCATGTGATCGCACCGCATCCTCGCCCGGAAGCACGGCATCGAAATGGCAGCTTGGAAAAAGCCCCGGCCGCGGCGCGGCTGAACGCGACACGCAGGCCGGCAGGACAAGCCGTTCGACCTTTACGCTGGACAGCGGGACCGACGGCGCGAAACGCCTTACCATCGCAGGCCGCACTTCCGAAAAACGCCGTTTCGGCTCGAAGCCCTTGATTTCCCGCCAGTCCCGCCAGTTCTACGTGCTCCAGACCATCGTCTGGCTCGCCTTCGCGACCGAACAGTTTCTGGCCGGCATCGGCATGGGGCGCCCGCTGGGTTACGCGAAGCTCTGCCTGTTCGACATGACCTGCGGCTTCATCCTCACGCTGACGATCCGCTATGTCTTGAAGGCCACCTGGAACGAACCCGTGCGGGAACGCTTGATCGCCGGCGGACTGGTGCTCGTCGCAACCTCGGCGGTCTGGGGCTATCTGTGGAAGGTCGCGCTCTACGCGATGTGCGAAGACTGCAAGCCGCCGCCGAGTTTTCTCGGCTACATCTCGTTCTTCTTCGGCGCGCTGTACCTCCTCTTCGCGTGGACCGCTGCGTACGTCGGCATCAAGCTCGCGCGCCAGCTCCAGCACGAAAAGGAAACGACTCTGCAGGCGACCGCGATGGCGCATCAGGCGCAGCTGCGCATGCTGCGCTATCAGCTGAATCCGCATTTCCTTTTCAACACGCTGAATGCAATTTCCACGCTGGTGCTCGATGGTCGCCGCGATCAGGCCAACGGCATGGTCGGCGCGCTTTCGGGGTTTCTGCGCTACTCGCTCGACAGCGATCCCGAACAACGCGTGACGCTCGATCAGGAAATCGAATCGGTGCGCCGTTATCTGTGCATCGAGCAGGTGCGCTTCGCCGAACGCCTGCGTGTGGGCATCATGGTCACTCCCGAAGCGGCCGGCGCACTGGTGCCGAGCCTGATCCTGCAGCCGTTGATCGAAAATGCGATCAAGTTCGCCGTGTCTCGGCGCGAAGAAGGCGGCCGCATCGAGCTCGTTGCGCGCAGCGACGATGGCGTACTGGAGATCAGCCTTCGCGACGATGGACCCGGCAGCGCCGACTACGTGCCCAAGAGCGGCGGCGGCCACGGCGTGGGCCTCGCCAACACGCGCGAGCGCCTGCGCGTCCTCTATGGCGAGAAGCAGAGCTTTACCATCCGCACATGCGAACCGCACGGAACTCTGGTAACGCTACGCCTGCCGCTCGAACGGCTTGAAGAGGCCAGTCTTGCCGATGCCCACGCGTACGCTGATCGTTGACGATGAACCCCTGGCCCGGCGCGGACTCGCGCTCAGGCTCGCACGCCATCCCGATGTCGAGATCGTCGCCGAGGCCGGCAACGGCCGCGAGGCGTTCTTCGCGATTTCCGAACATCAGCCCGATCTGATGTTCCTCGATGTGCAGATGCCTGGCGTCGACGGCTTCGAGCTTCTGAAGGCCGTGCCGACCGCGCAGATGCCGCTGACGATCTTCGTCACCGCGTACGATCAGTACGCGCTGCGCGCGTTCGAAGCAAACGCGCTCGACTACCTTTTGAAACCGGTCGAGGACGCGCGACTCGACATCGCGCTCGATCGCGTGCGCCAGGAGCTTGCCACGCGCGATGCGGATCAACACCGCGGACGCTTGTTGCGCCTGATCGGCACGATGTCCGGCCGACCGGAACTGACGCTCGACGAAGCGCTCGCCGACGCCGATCGCGCCGGCGGACGTCCCGCCGACGATCGCCTTGCGATCAAGGACGCGGGCCGAATTCTTCGAGTTCCGCTCGACGACATTCTTTGGATCGATGCCGCCGGCGACTACATGTGCGTGCATACGAGCGCTGACACCCACGTGCTGCGCGCGACGATGCGCGAGCTCGAAGGCAAGCTCGATCCGCGACGTTTCCAGCGCATCCACCGCTCGACGATCGTCAACGTCGCGCGCGTGCGCGAGCTGCGTTCGCATCTCAACGGCGAGTACTTTCTGATTCTCGATTCGGGGCAGCAATTGAAACTATCGCGCAGTTACAAGGATAAGGTTCGGCTGTTGCACTAACCTCGGCGACTACAGGTCCGTGCCAGCGCCGAGATGCTCGGCGTTGAACATTGCGGGACTCGAGGGGGAAATTGCCGTCGCATCGGATCTGCGCGCGTCTCCGATCGTGTGAAACGTCGACGGGCGCTCGAACGTCGCATCGACGACTTCGACGAAACTCCGCTCTTCGCGCAGGATGGCCTTTTTCTTTTGCACCTGAGCGATATTCTCGCGTGCTTGCGCATCGTCGCGGAGCCGCGTCCTGTAGGTTTCGTACGCGGACAGGCCTTCGAACGCAATGAGCCCCCAGCCGACGTCATTGGTGCCTTCGTAAGGAAGGAAATAGCCGACCAGATGTCCGCCGCAACGCGGAATGATGTGTGCCCAGTTCTCCGCGTATTCCCTGAATGCGTCGCGCTGGTACGGATCGATCTGATAACGGATCACGCAGGTGATCATCGTGCGCGTACTCCTGTCCGATGCGCTTGCGGCGTTGCCGCCGAGCATGGTTGCGAAACCGGCCGCCACGGTCTCGATGAATTCACGGCGGGTGGTCTGCATGTGTGAAGTCCCGAGAGCGATCGCCCGGCAATATTGCCTTGCCGCCCGGACGGATGTTTCGTCGACGATCGAAACATGCTTGCGTGCGGGTCGCTATGCTGAAACTTGGCAAAGACACGTCCGCACATGCGAGTTCCCGTCCGGCTGCCTCTGAATCTCAATGAATCACGACCTCCGCGATCAACGCCGCGCGACCGACGAAGCGTGATTCGCACGGCCGCCATCGCGGTCGGCCTTGCCGCGTTCGCCGTGAGCGCTGCGGACAGCGGGCTCATGAAAAACATCGTGTTCGACCATTATTCGGCGCTTTCCGGTAGCGCGGAGATTGCGCGTCGGCTGTTCACGCCACTCTCGTACCAGCGCATGCAGTCGCATCTTGCGGACGTGCGCGCGCAGCCGGTCGATCTTGCGCAGGAGAAATTCGCTGTCTATGTCCCTTCCGGCGCGCCGCCGGAGAACGGCTACGGTGTTTTCGTTTTCATTCCGCCGTGGCCCGAAGCGGCGCTGCCGGATGACTGGCCGCGCGTACTCGAACGCCACGGGATCATCTTCGTCAGCGCGGCGAATTCCGGAAACGACGCCGGTACGCTCGACCGGCGCGTGCCGCTCGCACTGCTCGCTTACGAAAATATCCGGAGCCGCTACCGACTCGATGCGGACCGCGTCTACGTCGGCGGCCTTTCCGGCGGCTCTCGCGTCGCGTTGCGCGTCGCGCTGGCGTACCCGGACGTATTCGACGGCGCATTGCTGAACGCGGGCAGCGATCCTGTCGGCGGCGATCAGGTCGCGCTGCCGCCTAACGATCTCTTCGAGCGGTTCCAGCAATCGACGCGAATTGCATTCGTCACCGGCGAGCGCGACGAATTCAATCGCCACGCCGACGCGGTGAGCCAGGCTTCGTTTCGCAGCTGGTGTGTCTTCAATCTGGATTCGGTGACGATGCCCCGACGCGGACACGAGATCGCGAATGCTTCGGGATTCGCCGAAGCGCTGAAATATCTCGAAATGCCGCGTCCCGGCGGGACCCAAAAGCTGAAAGGCTGCCGCGCCAGACTTCAGCATGAGCTCGCCTCGAAAATTGCGGATGCGCAGGCCGCGATCGATTCCGGAAGCCGCAACAACGCGATTGAAGCCGTGAACACCATCGATGCGCACTTTGGCGGCACGGCGGCCGACGCCATCCAGCAGCTGCAAGGCAAGATCGACGCGCGCAAGTGATATCGATTCGTCTCGGGACGCTTGCGCAAAGTCTCGCCCGCGGATGTTTCTGCATTGATGCGACAGACGCCGGCCATCCCAGCGCCTCCATTCCGCCGCATCGTCGGTGCAACGTCGCGACGTCGCACGCTTTGGCGCCGCGGCCGCTCGCTCCGCCGCAGCGCGCGGAACGCTTATGACCCTTGCCACATCCGATTTCGATGACGCACCGTTAGTGTGCGGCTGCCAGAAGGCCTTGGGAGGGCCGCCATGCGCCTGATCGCCGCATCCATCCGCAATCCGATCGCGGTCGCCGTCACGGTGGCGCTGATCTGCCTGTTCGGCGCAATGAGCCTCATGAAGCTGCCTCTGCAGCTTTTTCCGGACATCGACCGGCCCAACATCTCGATCTTCACCGGATGGCGTGCCTCCTCTCCCGAGGAAGCCGAGGCGCAGCTGCTGGAGCCCGAGGAGCAGGTTCTGCAGGGCCTTGTCGGCGTCGAAGAGATCGAGGGCAACGCGAACTCGGGCGGTAGTTTCATCAATCTCACGTTCTCGATCGGCACCGACATGAAAGCGGCGCTGGTCGACGTGATCGGCCGCATGAACCGCATCCGTCCATTGCCGGCGGACGCCGACCGGCCGGTGATCCAGATCGGCGGCGGTGGCAACGACTCCAACGATTCGCTTTCGTGGTTCTTCGTGCAGCTCCTGCCGGGGACGGCGGGGCCGATCGAGAACTACCGGCGTTTTATCGAGGACGTGATCAAGCCTCGCATCGAATCGGTGCCGGGCGTCGCTTCCGTCAACGTCAACGCCGGTCCGCCTGACGACGTGCGCATCACGGTCGATCTCGCCAAGGCCGCCGCGCTCGGCGTCGGCATTCCGGATATTGCCGCGCGAGCAACGGATCCGATCGATGTGTCCGGCGGCCAGGTCGAGATCGGTCGGCGCCAGTACGCGCTGCGTTTCACCGGCCGCTACAAACCCGCGGACCTTGGCGAGCTCGTGCTTGCGTGGCGCGACGGCCGGCCGGTCAAGCTCGGCGATGTCGCCAAGATCGAATTGAAGCCGCCCGAACAACAGTTCTTCGTCTATCAGAATGGCAATCCCGCGATCGGGTTGCAGGTGCTGCGGGCACCCGGCGCGAACGTTCTCGGAACGCTGGAACAGGTCAAGAAAGTCGTCGACGAGCTTCGCACCGGACCGCTGAAGTCGCGCGGGCTCGGCATCGAGCAAAGCTTCGATGCGGCGTTGTTCATCCACCGCGCGGTCAATCTGCTCACCGAAAATCTCATCGTCGGCGCGCTGCTGGCGCTGTTCTGCGTCTGGTGGTTCATGCGCGACTGGCGTGCAACGCTCTTGATCGCGAGCGCGATTCCGGTTTGCCTGCTGGCTACGTTCGGTGCGCTCGACATGGGTGGGCGCAGCCTCAACGTCATCTCGCTGGCCGGTCTCGCGTTCGCGGTCGGTATGGTGGTCGAAGGCGCGATCGTCGTATCCGGCAACATCATCCGGCTCAAGGAAGCCGGCATGACGCCGCTCGAAGCAGCGCGCGAAGGCACTCAGCAGGTCGTTCCGGCACTGGTTGCATCGACGATCACGACGATCGCGGTATTCCTGCCGGTCCTGTTCCTGCACGATGTCGAAGGTCAGATCTTCTCCGACCTCGCATTGACGATCTCGATCGCGGTTGCGCTGTCGATCATCGTCGCGATTACGGTTCTGCCTGCCGCTGCGGGTGGATGGCTGAAAGCGAAGAAGCTCAAGTCCGGCTACGGCGATGGCTGGCCCGCACTGACCGAACGCATCCTGCGCTGGACCGATTCGCGGCCGAAACAGATCGGCTGGGTGCTCGGCCTCCTGGTGCTGCCGCTGATCCTTTCGTGGGTTTTCCTGCCGAAGCTCGACTATCTGCCGCCGGTGAAACGCGCGGCGATCGACGCGTTCTTCAGCTTTCCACCCGGCATGAGCCCGGAAAAGGTCAACAGCGAGATCGGCAACAAGCTCATCGAACGGCTGCAGCCGTATATGAAGGGCGAAAAGCAGCCCGCGCTCAAGAACTATTACATCTGGCTGTGGCCCGGCGGCGGCACGATCGGCGCGCGCGTCGTCGATGAAAAACGCATCGGCGATCTCGAGCGCGTCATGCGTGATGAAATCACCGTCGGCTTCCCGGATACGCGCGCGTTCGCCAGCGAAGGCGAGCTCTTCGGCGGTGTCGGCGGCTCGGCACGCTCGATCGCGATCCATCTGCAGAGCGACGATGCGGACACGCTCAACAAGGTTGCCGAGGATGGCCGCAAGCTGCTCGAGGCGAAATTCCCCGGCGCAAACGTGCAGGCGAATCCGAACACCGACCAGACATCGCTCGAGCTGCACGCAATCCCGAACGATCGCCGCATGGCCGAAGCCGGATGGGATCGCAATTCGCTCGGCACGATCGTGCGCGCGCTCGGCGACGGCGCGTGGCTCGGAGAATATTTCGACGGTCAGCGCCGCCTCTCCGTGATCCTGCGCGCCGATCGCCGCGAGACGCCCGAAGAACTTGCCGAAGCGCCACTGGTGACGCCAAGCGGCCAGATCATTCCGCTGGGCGACGTGATCAAGCTCGAAACCCATCTTGGCCCGAACCAGATCCGCCGCCTCGATCACCGCCGCACAGTCACATTGACGATGGATCCGCCGCAGACGCTGTCGCTCGAAGATGCGCTCGCGACGATCCAGAACGACATCGTGCCGGCGCTGAAGGCCAAGCTTCCGCCGGATGCGAACATCCGACTCGCCGGCAGCGCCGATCATCTGCAAGCCACCGTGGCGACGATGGCAAAAAATTTCGCGCTCGCACTGGTCGTGCTGTACATGCTGATGGCGGCGATGTTCCGCTCGCTGCGCGATGCGCTGGTCGTCGTGCTGACCGTGCCGGTCGCGCTGGTCGGCGGCGTGCTCGGGCTGCGCGTGCTGGGGCTCGTCGCGTTCCAGCCGCTCGATCTTCTGACCATGATCGGATTCATCATGATGGTCGGCGTGATCGTCAACCACTCGATTCTGCTGGTCGATCGCACGCGTGATGCGCAGAATCACGGTCACAGTCTCGAAGAGTCGATCCGTCTCGCGCTGAATCAGCGCCTGCGCGCGATTCTGGCCTCGACGCTGACCGGCGCGCTCGGTGCGCTGCCGATGGCAGTAAACCCCGGGCCCGGAAGCGTCATCTACAGAGGACTTGCCGCGGTGAACGTCGGCGGCGTCGTGGTCGCCATGGTGTTCTCGCTGCTGCTGCTGCCGAGCCTGATGCGACTCACCACGCCGAAGCAGAAGGTACTGGCAGCACCGGCAGACGATGCGGAACAGGCGAGCGCGGTCGCGCGCGCCGCGTAAGCGATGCGATGAAGGGAGTTTCCGATGCGCAACAAAATCATCCTTGCTGCCGCGCTCGCGCTGCTGGTGCCGCTGCTTGCGACCCGCACCGAAGCCCAGCAGGCAAAGGCGCCGGAACCACCGGCGACCGTCGTCGAGGTCGCCAAGGCAGACATTGCCCACATCGCGCCGCGGCACTGGGCGCCGGGCAGCGTCGTCAGCCGCGATGACGCGAAGCTCGCAACCAGCGCCGCGGGACGGCTCGTGCATGTCGCCGAAGTCGGCACGCGGCTGAAAGCCGGCGAGCAGGTCGCCAAGCTCGAAGACGAGGCAATTCGCCTGCGGCTTGAAGATGCCAAGACCGAAGTCGCGCGGATCACTGCGCAGCGCGAGCTCTCCGAGCGGCAGCGCGTGCGGCTCGAAAAACTAGCGACGACCAACAGCATTGCCGCCAATCAACTCGATGAAGCCCGCGCGCAGGTCGTACAGCTGGCGGCGCAACTGCGCCAGGTCGAAGTTCGCGTTCGTTCCGCGCAGTACGATCTCGAACAAACCGAAGTGCATGCGCCGTTTCCGGGTATCGTGAGCGAGCGCCTCGCGACACGCGGCGAATACGTTGCGGCCGGCGCTGCGATCGCGCATCTGGTCGACACGACGAATCTCGAAGCGAAAGTGCAGGCGCCGCTGGCGCTTGCTGCGCTGGTCAAGCCGGACATGAAACTCCCCGTGCGCATCGGTGATCGCGAGTTCAAGGCCAGTGTGCGCGCGGTGGTGCCGGTCGGTGAAGAGCATTCGCGCCAGTTCGAGCTGCGGCTTGCGCTCAGCGACAATCCGCCGATGGTCGGAAGCGCCATCGAAGTCGCGCTGCCCGAACGCGAGGTCGCCGAAACACTGGCCGTTCCGCGCGACGCGTTGATCGTTCGCGAAGACGGCAGCTTCGTCATGCGCATCAAGGCCGACAACACCGCCGAACGCATCGAAGTGAAAGCCGGCGCCAGCGACGGCGAATTGACCGCAGTCTCCGGCGCGTTGGCGGCAGGCGACAACGTCGTGGTGCGCGGCGCGGAGCGCCTCAGCGCGGGTCAGAAAGTACGCATCTCCGAGCGCGCCGCGGTCGCGGCGGCAGCTCCGTCTTCTGCGCACGCGGGATAGCAATTCCGGCACCCACCCGATCGAATCTTTGCCTCTCCCGCTCGCGGGAGAGGCCGCGCCGCAGGGCGCGGGTGAGGGAAGCCTTGCAACGACGCGCAAGTGCCACCCTCATCCGGCGCTTCGCGCCGACTTCTCCCGCAAGCGGGAGAAGTGAAATCAGGCTTTGATCGCGCGTGCCGCCTCAGGTGCCCCGTATCCGATAACACGGCACGTATTGCTTGCCCGGCAGTTTCATTCTCTGCTGCACGACAAAACTCGACAGCAGCGCATCGAGTGCCTGCATGATGTCGCGATCGCCGTCGATCTCGAACGGACCGTGTTTTTCGATCGCCCGCATGCCGTCTTCCTTGACGTTGCCGGCGACGATGCCGGAGAACGCGCGGCGCAGATCCGCGGCGAGGCGGTGCGGTTCCTGACTGCGATGCAGGTTGAGTGCCGCCATCGCTTCGTGATTGGGCAAGAACGGGACCTGGAATTCGCGCTCGATGTGCAGCGCCCAGTTGAAGAAGAACGCATCCTTGTTGTCGAGCCGATGGATGCGCACGCGCTCGATGCCCTTGCGCACCTGATGCGCGACATCGCGCGGATCGCCGACGACGATCCGGTAACGCGCGGCGACATCATCACCGAACGCGAGACGCAGGAAGCGATCGATCTGTACGAAATACGCGGCCGATTCAGCAGGGCCGGTGAAGATAAGCGGAAACGGCACATCGCGATTGTCCGGGTGCATCAGGATGCCGAGCAGGTACAGGATTTCCTCGGCCGTGCCGACGCCGCCCGGAAACACGATGATCGCGTGAGCCACGCGCACGAACGCTTCGAGCCGTTTCTCGATGTCCGGCATGATCACGAGATTGTTGACGATCGGATTCGGCGACTCCGCCGCGATGATCCCGGGCTCGGTAATGCCGATGTAGCGATTCCTGGTGCGCCGCTGTTTGGCATGCGCGATCGTGGCGCCTTTCATCGGGCCCTTCATCGCGCCCGGTCCGCAACCGGTGCAGATATCGAATGCGCGCAGGCCGAGCTCGTAACCGACTTTCTTGGTGTATTCGTACTCATCGCGCAAGATCGAATGGCCACCCCAGCACACGACGAGATTCGGATCGACATTCGCGCGCAGCACGCGCGCGTTGCGCAGGATTTCGAACACCGCATGCGTTATGCCCGGCGAGTTCGAAAGATCGAAACGCCCGGCCTCGATCTGCGTCGCGACGTAGACGATGTCGCGCACCACCGCGAACAGCAACTCATTGATGCCACGGATGATGCGGCCATCGACGAACGCATCGGCTGGGGCGTTGTTGAGCTCGAGCTTCACGCCACGATCCTGCTGCAGGATCTGGATGTCGAAATCCGGATAGCGTTCGAGCAACGCGCGCGCATCGTCGGTTGCGCTGCCTTGCGTCAACACCGCAAGCGCGCAACGGCGCAGCAGTTCGTGCAGCCCTCCTCCACCCGCGTCGCGCAACCGTGCGACCTCGTGCCGAGAAAGCACGTCGAGGCCCGCCGCTGGAGCAATGCGCGCGCTGAATGTGGGTGATTTACGTGGTGTATCCATTCGTTGTGCCTGTGCCCGGGGTTGGTAATGGTACTAGGCCTGATGATTTCGTCATCTTTGCTGGGGCTGGGATGCGGTTTTCGCTTTTCGTGCTGGTTATGGCCTCTTTGTGCGTGGCCTGTCATACGTCGTCGTTCCGGCGAAAGCCGGAATCCATTCGGGTTCGTTTGCTGTCGGGTTCGCGCGAAGACCGACTCACGTCCGTGTGTGGTTCCGTCCGCCTTCCTGGCGGACGGGTCACTTCTCTT
>DASYJJ010000370.1:0-3305 GCA_035996605.1 Rhodanobacteraceae bacterium | reverse complement strand
ACCGTTCGCGCCGGACGAAATGGTCGCGCGCATCGAAGTGCTGCTGCGGCGTCAGCACACGAGCGGTCGCGAAACCGCATTGCGCGTCGGCGACCTCGAGCTCGACCTGATCGAGCGCAGCGCGCGACGCGGCACTCGCGTTCTGGAACTCTTGCCGATCGAATTTCGTCTGCTCGAATTCCTCGTGCGCAACTCGGGTCAGGTGCTGACACGCACGATGATCTTCGAATCGGTGTGGGGCTATCACTTCGATCCAGGCACGAATGTCATCGACGTGCACATCGGGCGCCTGCGCAAGAAGGTCGATCCGCCGGGACTCGCGCCGTTGATCCGCACCGTGCGCGGCTCGGGATACCGACTTGCTGAAACTGAGTAACCACTGGCGTTCGGCGACGACGCGGCTGATCCTGATCTACGGCGCGTTCTTTGTGGTGTGGAGCGTCGTGCTCGTCGGTTTCGTCTATTGGGAAACCAACCGTTATCTCTCGCGCGTCGTCGACGAGATCGTCTCGCAGCGTGCGCGCTATCTCGGCGCGATCGACCGCGCGCGTCTGCCTGAGGCAATGGAGGCGACGGGCGCACTCGATCTTCGCGGCGTAATGTCGCTCGGACTTTTCGCCGCGGACGGCAGCTATGTCGACGGCAATGTCGAACGCGCACCGGGCGATCTTCCCGTCGACGCGGTGATCCACGCGTTGCCGCAAGGCGTCGAGCGGCGAGGCCGCGAGCAGCGTGAGCCGGCGCGCGGTCTTGCGATGCGCCTTGCGTCGGGCGAGGTGCTCGTCATCGCTCGCGATACGAGCGTCATCGATCAGGTCGGCGTGATCATCAGCCACGCGTTGTTATGGGGCCTTTCGCTGACGGTGATTCCCGGACTCTTCGGCGGATTGCTCCTCAGCCGACGCCCGCTCAAGCGCGTGCGAGCGATTGAAGCGGCGATCGAGCCGATCGCGCGCGGTGATCTCGGCCGCCGCTTGCCGGTATCCGGACGCGGCGACGAAGTCGATCTTCTCGCGGGCATCGTCAATCGCATGCTCGGCGAAATCGAACGGTTGATCGGCGAAGTCAAAGGCGTCTGCGACAACATCGCGCACGATCTGCGCACGCCGCTCACGCGTCTGCGCGCGCAACTGTACCGACTGCAGCAGGACGGCGGCGGCGAGGCGGGCATCCGGCCGACGCTCGAGCGTTGCATCGTCGAAGTGGATGCGCTGCTCGATCGGTTTCGCGCATTGCTGCGCATCTCCGAGCTCGAGGATCTTCGCCGTCGCAGCGGTTTCGACAGTGTCGATCTTGGCGAGATCCTGCGCCAGGTCCACGAGTTGTACGCGCCTCTCGCCGAAGACACGGCGATCGCATTCCTTCTCGAAGTGCCTTCGCGCACGACGGTGCACGGCGATCCGCATCTCCTGTTCGAGGCCTTCAGCAATCTCGTCGCCAACGCAATCAAGTTCACACCGCACGGCGGCCGGATTACCGTCCGCGCGGCGCTTGAAGCGCGCGGCCCGCGCGTCGACATTGTCGACAGCGGTCCGGGAATTCCAAGTACAGAGCGCGACGCAGTGCTGCAGCGTTTTTATCGCAGCGAACGTGGCCGCGAGTCGGACGCGCAAGGGTACGGTCTCGGGCTCAGCATTGTCTCGGCGATCGTGCGGCTGCACGGCTTCGCCCTTCGCATCGATGACAGCGAAAGCGGCGGCACGCGCGTCAGCGTGAATTGCTGGGCCGAGGCAATGTCGCAGGCGCACTGAACAGATCGGCTGCGCAGCGCCGATTTCATTTCCCGATTTTTGTTCGCGTCCTTCCGGATTGAGCCGGAACGAGCGCCAAATCCGCCGAATTGAGTCGTGCAAAGCACATGAAGTTTTCTTCATGTTCGCGGCCTTGGCTTGATCGCGCGCGGCACATACCTTGATGCACCGCACCAGTTTTAGCCCGGTTCCGCGCATGAATGGAATTGTCCGCATCGCGCTGGAGCGTCCGTACACGTTCGTCGTGCTGGCGCTCCTGATCCTGATCGTCGGCCCGCTCGCGGCGATGCGAACGCCGACCGACATCTTTCCGGATATCCGCATTCCGGTCATTGCGGCTGCGTGGCAATACACCGGACTTCCGCCCGATCAGATGGCCGGCCGCATCACGACGCTGTACGAGCGCGTGCTCACTACGACCGTCAACGACATCGAACACATCGAAGCCAACTCCTACCAGGGCTTCGGCATCGTCAAGATTTTCTTCCAGCCCGGCGTCAACGTGGCCACTGCAAACGCGCAGGTCACCGCCGTTTCGCAAACGGTGCTGAAGCAGATGCCGGCCGGTACCACCCCGCCGCTGATCCTCAACTACAACGCATCGACGGTGCCGATCCTGCAGCTCGCGTTGTCGGGCGAAGGATTGTCCGAGCAGAACCTCGCCGACCTTGGCCTCAATATCATCCGCACGCGCCTCGTCACGGTGCCCGGCGCGGCGATCCCGTATCCGTTCGGCGGCAAGTCGCGCCAGGTGCAGATCGATATCGATTCGGGCGCGTTGCAAGCGCGCGGACTTTCCGGCCAGGACATCGCCAACGCGCTCGCCGCGCAGAACCTGATCACGCCGGTCGGCACGCAGAAGATCGGCGAGTTCGAATACACGGTGCAGCTCAACAACGCGCCGTCGGTCATCGACGATCTCGGCGATCTTCCGATCAAGGTCGTCAACGGCGCCACGGTCTACATTCGCGACGTCGCAAGCGTGCGCGACGGCAACGCGCCGCAGACCAACATCGTCCATGTCGGCGGTGCGCGCTCGGTGCTGATGTCGATCCTCAAGAACGGCGCGACTTCGACGCTCGACATCGTCTCGGGTATCAAGGAAAAACTCGCCGAGATCAAGCCTTCGCTGCCGGACAACCTCAAGGTTTCGCCGATCAACGATCAATCGCTGTTCGTGCGCGCCGCGATCAAAGGTGTCGCATTCGAAGGCGTGATCGCCGCGGCGCTGACCAGCATCATGATCCTCTTGTTCCTCGGCAGCTGGCGCTCGACCGTGATCATCGCGATCTCGATTCCGCTGTCCGTGCTCGGCGCGATAGCGCTGCTCGCCGCGTTCGGTGAAACGCTCAACATCATGACGCTCGGCGGCCTTGCGCTCGCGGTCGGAATCCTGGTCGACGATGCAACCGTCACGATCGAAAACATCAACTGGCATCTGGAGCAGGGCAAGGAAGTCCGCACGGCGATCCTCGACGGTGCCGCGCAGATCGTGACGCCGGCGTTCGTGTCGCTGCTCTGCATCTGCATCGTGTTCGTGCCGATGTTCTTCCT
>DASYJJ010000369.1:0-2866 GCA_035996605.1 Rhodanobacteraceae bacterium | reverse complement strand
CGAGCAACGCACGTTCAGCTATTTCTGGGAAACCACCGATCCGGATACCGGCCTTGTGCCGGATCGCTATCCGTACACGGAGCCTTTCTCCAGCGTCGCCGCGATCGGTTTCGGACTCACCGCCTACGGCATCGGCGTCGAGCGCGGCTACATTACGCGCGAGCAGGCCACGCAACGCACGCTCGCGACGCTGCGTTTTCTCGAAGGCGCGCCGCAGGGTTCGCGCGGCGAGGGCATGAGCGGCTATCACGGATTCTTCTACCACTTCCTCGACCTCAAGACCGGCGCCCGTTATGCGGACTGGGTCGAGCTGTCGTCGGTCGACACGGCGCTTCTTCTCGGCGGGGTCTTGTTCTCGCAGTCGTACTTCGATCAGGACACGAAAGACGAAGCCGAAATCCGCCGTCTCGCCGACACGATCTATCGCCGCGTCGAATGGCCGTGGATGCAGGTGCGCGCGCCGCTGATCGCGATGGGCTGGTATCCGAAGCGCGGCTATATTCCGTACGATTGGCAAGGCTACAACGAAGGCATGCTGATCTACGTTCTCGCGCTCGGCTCGCCGACGCAAGGCATCGGCACCGATGCGTGGACGGCGTGGACCCAGAGTTACACACGCGCGTGGGGCACCTTCCAGCAGCAGGAATATCTCGGCTTCGCGCCGCTGCTCGGGCATCAGTACTCGCACGTCTGGATCGATTTCCGCGATATCCAGGATGCCTACATGCGCAAGCGCGGATTCGACTACTTCGAAAACAGCCGCCGCGCGACCTATGCGCAGCGCGCTTACGCGATCGCCAATCCGATGGGCTGGAAACTCTACGGCGAAAATATCTGGGGACTCACGGCAAGCGACGGACCCTCAGCGACTCAGCAGGACTACGCCGGCCAGTCGCGCGCATTCCGTCACTATTCGGCGCGCGGCGCTGGGCTCGCGGACGCATTCGATGACGGCACGATCGCACCGACGGCCGCCGCTGCCTCGCTGCCGTTCGCTCCGGAAATCGTTATACCCGCCGTCGAAGAAATGCACGATCAGCTCGGCGCGCAGATCTATTCCACTTACGGATTTTTCGATTCGTTCAATCCGAGCTTCACCTACGACATTCCGCTCGAAAGCGGGCATCTCGTGCCAGGCTTCGGCTGGGTCGCCGGCGACTATATCGGCATCGACCAGGGCCCTATTATCGCGATGATCGAGAATTACCGCGACGATTTCGTCTGGAAGGTCATGCGCAAGAATCCCTACATTCGCCGCGGCCTGCAACGCGCGGGCTTCTCGGGTGGATGGCTTGAAGAACCCGCCGCCGCCGTGGCCGCCAAACAATGAAGCGCATTGCGCGCACGGAGTCGCTGCCGGCGCGACTCGGCGCGGCTGCTCTTGCAATCACCGTGGGAATTCCGCTGGTGCTAGCAATCGCATCATGCAGCCACTCCGGCGCAGGCAATATCACCATCGTCAAGTTCTGGACGATCGGTCGCGAGGGCGAAGTTGTGCGCGAGCTTCTCGATGACTTCGAACACGCGCATCCGGATATTCGCGTCGAAGTGCAGCAACTGCCGCTGACGGCGGCACATGAAAAACTTCTGACCGCGTTCGCCGGCGATGCGTTGCCCGACATCGGACAGCTCGGCAACACGTGGATTCCGGAGCTCGCCACGCTCGGCGCGCTCGAACCGGTGCAGCCTTTCGTAGATTCATCTGGCGCGGTTCCACACGAGGATTATTTCGCCGGCATCTGGGACAGCAACGTGATCGACGGCCGCTTGTACGGCGTGCCGTGGTACATCGATACGCGGCTCCTTTTCTATCGGAAGGATCTGCTCGCGCGAGCTGGATTTGCCGAACCACCGCGCGACTGGCCTGAATGGACGCGTGCGCTCGCAGCCGTGAAGGCGAGCGCGGGCGCCGGCAACTACGCGATCTTCCTGCCGCTCAACGAGTTCGAACCGCTGTTGAATCTCGCCGTGCAGGAACCTGATCCGTTGCTGCGTGACAACGATACGCTCGGCAACTTCGAGAGTCCCGGATTCCGGCGCGCCTTCGATTTCTACGTCGACATGTTCCGCCGCGACTGGGCGCCACCGATGAGCAACACCGAAATCTCGAATGTCTGGGACGAGTTCGCGAGGGGCTTCTACACGTTTTACATCACGGGTCCATGGAACGTCGGCGAATTTGCACGTCGCCTGCCTCCCGCGCTGCAGGACGACTGGGCAACCGCACCGCTGCCGGGCCCGAATGGTCCCGGCGCGGCGATCGGCGGCGGCAGCAGTCTCGTGATCTTCTCGAGCTCGCCGCACAAGCGCGAAGTCTGGCAGCTGATCGAATTCCTGTCCGCGCCGGAACAGCAGGTTCGTTTCCATGCGCTGTGCGGCGATCTGCCGCCGCGACGCAGCGCCTGGAATGATCCCGAGCTTGCCAACGACATTCACGCCAAAGCGTTCCGCGATCAGCTCGAGCGCGTCAAGCCGACACCCAAGGTTCCCGAATGGGAGCGCATCGCGCAGGAAATCCGCCTTGCCTCGGAGCGAGCCATACGCGGCGGCGAAAGCACCGACGCGGTACTGCGCGAGCTCGATGCGCGTGCCGACACGATTCTCGAAAAACGTCGGTGGATGTTGTCGAGGCCGTCGGCGCCATGAACGAGCGGCGTGCCGCCTGGGCGTTCGTCGCGCCTTCGCTGCTCGTCATCGGCGGCTTCTTCCTCGTGCCCGTGCTGGCTGCGCTCGCGCTGAGCCTCACCGATTTCGATCTCTATGCGCTTGCGGACCTTCGCAACCTCCGCTTCGTCGGGCTCGGCAACTACATCGATATCCTGAAGACGCCGCTGTTCTGGAAATCGCTCGGCAACACGTTCTATTT
>DASYJJ010000368.1:0-4026 GCA_035996605.1 Rhodanobacteraceae bacterium | reverse complement strand
CCCTGCGCGAGCGGGTTCGCGATCCGCTTCCAGAAGCCCGCAGACTGGGTGCGCGAGCAGGCGCTGAAGAACGGCGCCGAGCCCATCACAGACAAGGAAAACACCAAAGCCGTGGACGCGCCCGTCATCACCGGCATCGGCGGCTGCATGCTGTATCTCGTCGATCGCTACGGGGAGAAAGGCGATCTCTATGCCGGCGAGTTCGACTATCTGCCTGGCGTCGACCGCCATCCGAAGGGTTTTGGCCTCACCTTCATCGATCACCTGACGCACAATGTTTTCTTCGGCAACATGGCGAAGTGGGCGGACTATTACGAGCGCCTGTTCAACTTCCGCGAGATCCGTTATTTCGACATCAAGGGTGCGAAGACCGGACTCGTCTCCAAGGCGATGACCGCGCCGGACGGGCTCGTGCGCATTCCGCTCAACGAATCGTCCGATCCGAAATCGCAGATCAATGAATATCTCGACCAGTATCACGGCGAAGGCATCCAGCACATCGCCTGCTTCACCGATACGATCTACGAGACCATCGAGACGATGCGCAACGCCGGCGTCGAGTTCCTCGACACGCCCGAAACCTATTACGAGGTCATCGATGTTCGCGTTCCGAACCACGGCGAAGACGTGGCTCGTCTCAAGAAGAACAAGATCCTGATCGACGCGGACAAAGAAACCAAGCAGCGCAAACTCCTGCAGATCTTCACGCAGAACTGCGTCGGGCCGATTTTCTTCGAGATCATCCAACGCAAAGGCAACGAAGGCTTCGGCGAGGGCAATTTCCAGGCGCTGTTCGAATCGATAGAGCGCGATCAGATGCGCCGCGGCGTACTCTAACGAAGAGTCCTTCTCCATCGGAGTGGGCAACGAAGGTATCGCGACGATGACGGATCGGCGTTATCAATCGGGTTTTGGCAACGAATTCGCGAGCGAAGCGATCGCGGGTACGCTGCCGGTCGGACAGAACTCGCCGCAAAAAGTCGCACACGGCCTTTACGCCGAACAGATTTCCGGCACTGCGTTCACCGCGCCGCGGCACACGAACCGCCGCAGTTGGCTCTATCGCATCCGTCCGGCCGCTCTGCACGGCGCCTTCGTGGCGCGCGATGGCAAGAACTTCCACAACCGCTTCGACGATGCGGCGACATCGCCGAACCAGCTGCGCTGGGATCCGCTGCCGCTGCCGACGCAGCCCACCGACTTCATCGACGGGCTGTACACGATGGCGGGCAATGGCAGTGCCGCGACACAGACAGGTTGCGGCATTCACGTCTACGCTGCCAACCGCTCGATGCAGGGCCGCTTTTTTTACGATGCCGACGGCGAGCTCCTGATCGTGCCGCAGCAGGGCCGGCTTTCGATCGCGACCGAGCTCGGCATCGTCGAAGTCGAACCGCAGGAAATCGCGGTCATTCCGCGCGGCATCCGCTTCCGTGTCGATCTGCCGGACGGCGCGTCGCGCGGTTATGTCGCCGAGAATTTCGGTGCGTCTCTGCACCTACCGGAACTCGGTCCGATCGGATCGAACAGCCTCGCGAACGCGCGCGATTTCCTTGCGCCCGTTGCGGAATACGAAGATGTCGACGGCGATTTCGAGCTCATCGCAAAATTCCAGGGCGGGCTGTGGGCGGCGCCTATCGACCATTCGCCGCTCGATGTCGTCGGCTGGCACGGCAATCACGCGCCCTACAAGTACGATCTGCGCCGGTTCAATGCGATCGGCTCGATCAGCTACGACCATCCCGATCCGTCGATCTTCACCGTGCTCACTTCGTCGTCGGATACGCCGGGCGTCGCGAACCTGGATTTCGCGATTTTTCCGCCGCGCTGGCTCGTCGCCGAGCACACGTTCAGGCCGCCGTGGTTCCATCGCAACGTCGCGAGCGAGTTCATGGGTCTGATCCACGGCGCTTACGATGCGAAGGCCGGCGGTTTTGTGCCGGGCGGCGCGTCGCTGCACAACTGCATGAGCGGGCACGGACCGGATGCCGCAAGTTTCGAGAAGGCGAGCACCGCCGATGTCGGCAAGCCCGATCACATCGTCGACACGATGGCTTTCATGTTCGAGACGCGCTCCGTGATCCATCCGAGCCGACAGGCGATCGAGTCTCCGCAGCTTCAGCGCGACTACCAGGATTGCTGGCGCGGGCTGCGCAAGAATTTCAGCGCGCCGAAGGCCTGACGGATGATCGCGACGTGAGCGAACCCGCGCGCGCCGTCGTCGATCCGTATGCAAACTACGCGGAATGGAAGCGCTGGGACGGCGCTTTCACGACATCGGAAAAAGACGCGCGCTACTTCGCCGCCGAGTTCGAAGGGATTGCGTTGCGCGGCATGCGCGTGTTGGAAATCGGATTCGGCAACGGCGGCTTCATCGCATGGGCGAAAAACCAAGGTGCCGATGTCGCCGGCATCGAGCTCAACGTCGAGATGCGCGAAGCGGCGCGGCGCAACGGTTTCGTCGCTCTCGATGCAACGCTCGGGGACCTCGCGGCCAATGGGTCGCGATACAACTTGGTTGTCGCACTCGATGTCATCGAACATTGGGACGCGGCCGAATTGCTCGACAACTTCCAGCACATCCGAAAACTGCTCGCGGACGGCGGCCTTTTCGTCAGCCGGTTTCCGAATGGACAAAGCCCGTTCGGCCGCGTGTTCCAGCACGGCGATTTCAGCCACAAGAGCACGCTGTCGACGTACAAGATCGAATATCTTGCGTCGATGAGCGGCTTTGAGATCGTGCGCATCGCCAATCCCTGCCGCGTGCCGACGCGCGCCGGTATGCTGGGCTCGCTGCGCCAATGGTGGCTCGCGCGGCGCCGGCGCAGGATCGAACGGTCGATCGCGCGGCTTTACGGCGTGCGCAAACTTCCGCTCGATCCAAATCTCGTCGCCGTGCTCCGAAAGCCCGACGGCAACAGCAACCGGACCACGACATGAAACTCGGATCACTCAAGGAAGGCGGCCGCGACGGTACGCTGATCGTCGTCAGCCGCGATCTTTCGCGCGGGGTCCGTGCGACCGCCATGGCGTCGACGCTGCAAAACGCGCTCGACGACTGGTCGAATGCGGCGCCGCGACTGAACGCATTGTCCGAATTGCTCAACACAGGCCGCGCCGAAGGCACGTTCGCAATCGATTTCGCCGCGCTCGCCGCGCCGCTTCCGCGCGCGTATGAATTCGTCGATGGCAGCGCGTATCTTCCGCACGTTGTGCGCGTGCGCCGCGCTCGCGGCGCCGAAGTGCCCGAAAGTTTCTACTCCGATCCGCTGATGTACCAGGCGACGAGCGCAGGTTTTTACGGTCCGCGTGATCCGATCCTCGCCGCGAGCGAGGAGTGGGGCATCGATCTCGAGGCGGAAGTCGTCGTCATCACCGACGATGTGCCGATGGGCGTCGATGCCGCTGCCGCGGCGAGCCATATCCAGCTCGTCGGACTCGTCAACGACGTCTCGTTGCGCAATCTCATTCCGGGCGAGCTCGCGAAAGGCTTTGGATTCCTGCAATCCAAGCCGCGCTCGGCTTTGTCGCCCGTGTTGGTGACGCCCGAGGAGCTTGGCGGCGCCTGGAGCGGCGAAAAACTTCACCTGCCGATGCGCACCTGGATCAACGGAAAATGGTTCGGCGAAGCGGAGGCGGGCGTCGACATGCAATTCAGTTTCGCCGAGCTCGTGGCACACGCCGCGAAAACGCGGCCACTTGCAGCCGGCACGATCGTCGGTTCCGGCACGATCGCGAACGAGGACACCGCGAAGGGCGCGTCGTGCCTCGCCGAACAGCGCACGGTCGAGACGCTTCGCGACGGCAAGGCCTCGACGCCATTCCTCAAATTCGGCGACCGCGTGCGCATCGAGATCACCGATGCAGCAGGGGCGAGCGTCTTCGGTGCCATCGAGCAGATCGTGACGCGCTACGAACCGCACCGTTGACGGCCGGCATCGACGTGTCGAATCATCGGCTTGTGGGAGCTGAGCGGGAGACGTCATGGTCAGCGGGCTCAAGCTGTACAGCTACTGGCGGTCGAGC
>DASYJJ010000367.1:0-5007 GCA_035996605.1 Rhodanobacteraceae bacterium | reverse complement strand
CTCGCGCGTTCCACGATGGCGCGAAAGCGTGTCGCGATAGCCGCGCAGGCGCTCGTCCGCATCGAAGTTGTCCACCGGACCGCCGATGAATGCGATGTGTCGATAGCCGCTGTCAAGAAGGTGCTGCGCCATCGCCTTCGCGCCGCCGTGGTTGTCGACCGCAAGCGCGGCGTAACTGCCTGCTGCAATTCGCGTGTTGACCAACACGGTCGGCAACGTCGCCAGCAGGTTCGCGGCGAGCATGCTGGTGTCGGCGTGCGGCGACATCACCAGAAGTCCATCGACGCGACCTTGCAAAGTGCGCAATGCCTGAGCTGCTTCCGACGCCGAACCGTGCGAGCTCGAAACCAGCAGGTGACGCCCGCTCGCGCGCGCGGCGGAATCCATGCCGCGTATCAACTCCGAGAAGAATTCGCCATGCAGATCCGGCAGCAGCACGCCGACCATTTCGGTGCGTCGCGTGATCAGGCTGCGCGCTGCAGCGTGGGGTACGTACCGGAGTTCGCCGGCGGCTTCGAGGATGCGCCGGCGCGTAGGCTCGGTGACGCTTACGTGACCATTGAGCGCGCGCGAAACCGAGGCGACCGAAACGCCGGCGACGCGAGCGACATCTTTGATCGTGACTGTCACGCCGTCCCCCGATCGAAAGCGCGTCCTGGCGCCGGTGTAAACGTTTACGTAAACGTTTACATCGTGAGGTTTTCGTTGTCGATTGTCATGCTGCGCTACAGCAGGACAAGCAAGTCATGCGCAACGGTCTCAGCGGGACAGCGTTAACCCTGGAGCGTGGTCAGCGCGTTTTGTCCGGGCGCGATTTGCAGTGTGCTGCGACGGTCTCGGCCTTGGTCCGAACGACGGAATGGATCGGCCCGCTGGCGCCAGGCTCGCTCGATGCGGATCAAAACGCCATATCGATGGCTAGAAACAGACCGCGCCGCGGACCGTATTGCGGTGCGCCGACGCCGATGCCGGAACCATCGCGCAGCAGATATACGCGATCGGTCACATTGATCGCCGCCAGCGTGACGTCGACGTTCCGCGATTCGCCGATATCGAACTTGCGACCGACCGAAAGATTGATCTGGTAGTACTGCGGCAAATGCGCCGTATTGGCGAAATCGGCGCGCAGTCCCGATCCGTAGATGTAGTCGGCGCCGAGGCGCGTGCCATTCCAGTTGTAGTTGACGCCGCCGGATGAGGCGAGGCGCTGGTCGTGGTCGAGGTGGACCCAGTGCGTGGCAATGTAGTCGAGCTCGTCCTGTTCGAAGTTGTACTGACCGGTGGCGACATCCTTGCCCTCGGCGCGGCTCGATGAGACGTTGGCATACGCCACGAAGTCGCCTTGCGTGTAGTTCGCCGTGAGCTCCACGCCGCGAACCTTGCCGTGCGCGTAGTTGAACGGAGAAAAGATCAACGCGGAGCCGAACTGGCCTTCGTCGAGCAGATTGGTCACCTTGCGATAGTACGCGTCCAGCCCCAGCGTCAGATCGCCGCCGATTTTCTGCGAGATTCCCGCGTCGAAATAGTGCGAGCGCTCGGGCAATGTTTCCGCGTTGACGTTGGTCGGGAGCGCGTTGGTTGTGCCTTGGAACAGCGCAATGTCGGTCGGCGCGATGAGCTCTGCGGGTGGCGGCGTGAAGTAGCGCGCGTAGCCGGCGTGCAGCGTCGTGGTGTCATTGAGCTGATAGATGAGGCCGAGCCGCGGACTCAGTTGGCCTTCGTTGACGTAGGCGTCGATCTGATCCGCGCGGACGCCATAGTTCATGGTCAACTTTTCGCTGATCTGCCATTCGTCCTGCAGATAGAGGCCGTAGGTGCGCGCGTCGATGTGCGGCGCGTCGTCGATTATCGTGATCGGCGTCGTGCTGGTTTGATTGCCGTCCTCGTCTGCGCGGAACACCTGCGAGGTGTTGTCGGCGGTCGGATGCTCATCGCTCACGTACAACCCGTAGCGCACGGTGTGCCCTGTGCCCGCCGGCGTCGAGAAATCGGCCTGCAGCGTGTTCGCTCGGTTGCTGCGCGCGATCGTGCCGGCAACGCCGGTGAATATCAGATCGCCGATCGGATCCGGTTGATAGTCGACGCTGGTGTAACGCTGTCCCATCGAAACCTGATAGTTGGTGGCTCCGAGAATGCCCTGCAGCGACAGCGTGGCGAACCGGGTTTGTTCCTGCTGGCGCGCGTTGAGGTTGCGGGAGTCGAAGCTCGTTACGCCTTCGAGCGAATACAGCGGGGTCTGGCCGGGATTGTTAGGGATCTCGAAACGGTTGTTGGTCGCTCCGAACATCAACGAGAGTCGCGTCGAGTCATCGATGAGGTACGAAACGTCACCGAAGGTCTTGAACTGGTTCGTGTGGTCGTGGATCGCATCGCGCGACGAGGTTGGATTCTCGATGCCGATATCGTTTTCGAGATAACTGGCAGTGGCGAAATAGCTCCACGGACCGCTGTCGCCGTGGAGTTCTGCGCTCGGATTCAGCGTGCCGAATGAACCGCCGACGAGGCCGATATCGCCGCCGAAGCTATTCGCGTTGCCGGCGTCCGTGGCGGACTTCGTCGTGATGTCGACCACACCCGCGGTGCGGTAGCCGTATTGCGCGGGCAGGGCGCCGGTCAAAAACGAAAGGTTGTCGATGATGCGTGTGTCCAGCGTCTGTCCGAAGCCGCTGATGCTCTCCGGAATGATGACGCCGTTGATTCGATATTGCAGGTCGGCGTGGTCGCCGCGCACGTGCAGCTGGCCGTACGAGTCGTTGACCACACCGGGAGCCTGCAGCAAGAGCTGGTTGAGTGGCGTTGCGTCGCCGAGTGGCAGGTCTTCGATCGCGGCGCGATCGAAGATGTATTCGCTGCTTCCGATATCGGGCGAGAGCTGGTTGCGAGCGCGGTCGAGCTTGCCGACCACGCTGACGGTGGCGAGCGTTTCGTCCTCACTTTCGGCGGCTTTGGGCTTGGTCTTGGCATTGCGCGATTCGGAGGGCGGCGCGCCGCTTTCACCGAGCGGTTCGTCGGTTGCGCGCACGAAGGGCGCGGCCAGCACCGCGAGTAGCAGAGGCACTGCGGCCAGAGACTTTTGCATGGAGGCGTCCGATCCGATATTGAAATGTTATAATATATCTTCAATATCGATGACGACTGCCCCAAAAGTCATGCTGGTAGCTGCTACGACGGTCAGCGGAGCCCGCTCAACCCCGAGCATCCGCCCGCAACTTGAGTTATGTTATAGCGTCAGGACGCATCATGAGCCCTCAACATCATTCCCTTTTCGGCCGCTTGGCGGATCGATTCGGCGCCACCGCATCGTTCCTCTGCGCCGTGCATTGCGCGCTTCTGCCGATCATCATCGCGGCGCTGCCAGCGCTCGGCCTTTCGTTTCTTGCGAACCACCGCTTTGAACGCGGTTTCATCGCGTTCGCCAGCGTGCTCGCGACAACGACTTTCATCGTCGGATTTCGCCGTCATCGCCGTTTTCATGCGTTCTGGTTTCTAGTGCCAGGTCTTTCGTTCCTGGCCGCCGGTGTCATCGTCGACTCCGATCACAGCTCGCTGCTGCACGCGGTGCTGGTCAGCATCGGTGGCACGCTCGTCGCTGTTTCGCATCTGACCAATCTGCGTCTCGCGCACGGGCATGTGCACGACGCGGCGTGTGAGCACTAGGCCGAAGCCGGCCAGGTGCAAGAACGGTCCGGCGCTCCGGTCGGCGCGTTTATCGCCTGCGTAATTGTGTAACGAGCGTCGCGCTGCCTAGCATCGGAGACGGTGCTCACGCTTCGCCGAGAATTACCTTGAGTTTCTCCCACGACCACGACCACGACCACGATCACCACGCGCATGACGGGCACGCGCATCGCGCGACGTCCAACCAGCGCGAGAACCGCTTGCTTTTCGCTTTTGCGCTGACGCTCGTCATGCTCGTCGCCGAGGCGATCGGCGGCTTCGTTTCGGGTTCGCTCGCCCTGCTCGCCGACGCGGGCCACATGCTCGTCGATGCGGGCGCCCTGATGTTCGCGTGGCTTGGTGCGCACTACGCGCGCCGGCCAGCCGATGCGCGCCGCACGTTCGGATATGCGCGGCTCGAGGTGTTGGTCGGCTACAGCAACTCGCTGATGCAGTTCGTGCTCGTCGCTTGGATCGCGAGCGAGGCATTGATGCGTTTTGCCGATCCGTCACCGATTCTGTCGGGAATCATGCTCGTCGTTGCGGTGGCCGGTCTCGTCGTCAACGCGATCGTTCTCGGCGCGTTGTCGCGCGGCCATGGTGATATCAACACCGCCAGTGCGCGCCTGCACGTGCTCGGAGATCTGTTCGGCTCGCTTGGCGCGATCTGTGCGGCGCTGCTGGTGCGCGAATTCGGCTGGCTGCGCGCCGATGCAGCGGTCTCGGTTCTGGTGTCGCTGCTCATTCTCGGCAGCGCCTGGCGCCTGCTGCGTCGGAGTGCGCACATCCTGCTCGAAGGAACGCCCGAGGGCATGGACGCGGACATCGTCGGCGATACCGTCGAGCGCGAAGCGACCGGCGTGCACGACGTGCATCACGTGCATATCTGGCAGCTCGCCGGCGGCAGCCACGTGGCGACTCTGCACGCGCGCGCGCAGGACGGCTACGCGCCGGATCAGGTGATCCTCTCGATCCAAACGGTCCTGCGCGAGCGCTTCAGCGTGCACCACGCGACGGTGCAGCTGGAGACCGCGCACTGCGATCAGGCCGGTTGCCGCGAAACCTCGTGATCGCGGGGAGCGCCGAATCCTTGCACTGCGCCCGCGGACTGCTATCCTCCGCGCCCCGATTCACGGCATTGATTGAGGAACGACGATGGGCAGAGGCGACCGCAAGACGCGCAAGGGCAAGATTTCGATCCGCAGCTACGGCAACGTGCGGCCGCACGCGTCGAAGACATCCAAGACCGCCAAGCCGGCGACCGCCGCGAAGTCGAGCGCGAGGCCCGTGGCAAAGAAGGTTGTTCCGGTGAAGAAGACCGCTGCCAGAAAGCCGGGCTGACGACTGCGG
>DASYJJ010000366.1:0-4272 GCA_035996605.1 Rhodanobacteraceae bacterium | reverse complement strand
TGAACACCAGAAGGGCGATCAGCACTTCGAGCAGTGTGAATCCGCGATGGCGATGAATGATCTGCATTGGAGGCCTCAACATCCCGGAGCCGGCGACGTGGATGTATTGCGCTGCGATTTGACTTCTCCGCTCGATGTCACATGAATCCACAACGATTCCGCCGCATTGTGATCGGGCCGGCATACGTTGATATCGGCCAGCGTCGCGGGCGCCAACAGGTATCCGAGCGAACTGAAGATGACCTGCGCGTCGGCGCCACCGGTCACCTTGCTCGTTATCTTGTATTGATTCGCGACCGCGGGATAAGTCGCGATGATCGTGTCCGCGGTCGTCAGGGCGTTGTCGTTGTTGGAGTCGACCCGCACCTGCCAGCCCGAGGACCAATCGTTGCCTCCACTCAAACCCACGACGCCGGCCTGTACACCGAGCTTGACGGCCTGCGATTTCGCCGTCGTCAGCGCGCCGATCAGATCGTTGTTGTTCTCGGTCAGGTTCATGCGCATGCCGATCTCGCGAAAGCTCGGAATCGCCAATGCCAGAAGCACGGCCGCGATCGCCATCGTGACGACAAGCTCGATCAAGCCGAACCCATGCTCCAATCCGAGCTCGAATTCGCGCGCGTTTTTCCCGAAACTCCCCGCAGCTTGCATCGCTCCCCCTGGATGGAGCGTGGAATGACAGCGGGCACGCTAGAGTGCGGCCGGCGGCGGGACAAGTCGGGTCTGCGTACTAGGTAGGATTTGCCGGACAAGCGGCAAACCGGCAGGCGGATCGCGTCAGGCGACGACGCGCAGCCGCAGTTCCTTGGGCAGCGCGAACGTCACGTTTTCTGGTTCGCCATCGAGTTCGCGAACATTGATCGCGCCCCATTCGCGCAGGCGCGCGAGCACTTCGCGCACGAGGCTTTCGGGTGCGGATGCGCCCGCAGTCACGCCGATCTGGCGGCGGCCTTCGATCCACTCGCGGCGGATATCGCCCGCGCCATCGATCAGGTGCGCTGGCACGCCCTGTTTTTCGGCGAGCTCCCGCAGGCGGTTCGAGTTGGAGCTGTTCGGCGAGCCGACGACCAGCACCAGATCGCACTGCTGCCCGAGTCGGCGCACAGCGTCCTGGCGGTTTTGCGTTGCGTAGCAGATGTCGTCATGACGCGGGCCGAGGATCGCGGGAAATCGCTTGCGCAAGGCTTCGATGACCGCCTTAGTGTCGTCGACCGACAAGGTTGTCTGCGTCACATATGCGAGCTGTTCGGGATCGCGTGGCGTGAGTTTGTCGACGCACTCGGGCGTCTCGACGAGATGGATCGCACCCGTGTTCGAGGCATCCCACTGGCCCATCGTGCCTTCGACTTCCGGATGGCCCGCATGACCGATCAGGACGACGTCGCGCCCGGCTTTGCCGTGGCGCGCGACTTCCATGTGCACTTTGGTGACCAGCGGACACGTCGCGTCGAACACGCGAAGCCCGCGCGTGCCCGCCTCGCCGCGCACGACTTGGGAAACCCCATGCGCACTGAAGATCACGGTTGCGCCGTCGGGCACTTCGTCGAGCTCGTCCACGAACACAGCACCCTGCGCGCGCAGTTTGTCGACGACAAAACGGTTGTGCACGACTTCGTGGCGCACGTAGATCGGCGCGCCGAACGTCTCCAACGCGCGCTCGACGATCTCGATCGCGCGGTCGACGCCTGCACAGAAGCCCCGCGGATTGGCCAGCAGTACATCCATGATGCGGATTATCCGCCAGCCTTCGCCGTTTTCCTAACGCCAAGCCCGAACACGATGAGCAACACCGCGCCGACGCTGATCGCCGAATCGGCGACGTTGAAAGCCGGCCACGACCATTGCCGGTAGTAGACCTCGATGAAATCGGTCACATGCCCGAAGCGGACGCGATCGATCAGATTCCCGAGCGCACCGCCGATCACGAGCGCCAGCGGCATTGCCGTCTTCCATTCGCCACGTCCGAGACGGCGCAGCCACACTGTCAGCACGGCGCAAATCCCGATAGCGAGTGCGCTGAACAGCCAGCGCTGCCAGCCGCCCGCGTTGTTGAGGAAGCTGAACGCCGCGCCAGAATTAAATGCAAGCGTCCAGTTGAGGAAACCAGGAATCACCGCGTGCGGCGCGTACGGTTCAAGTGATCCGATCGCGATGTGCTTGGTCAGCTGATCAAGCGCGATGACGAGCGCGGAGAGTGCGAGCCAGATCTGGGCGCCGGGTTTGGGTTGCATCGAGTGTCTATCCGTTGCGAATAACCAGCATGCGGTCGTCGGGCCCCATTTTGCTTTCGAGTCAGAAGCTAAAAATCGATTCCGGCTTTCGCCGGAACGACGATGTTGCTAGAACCACCGCCGATTCTCGCCCGGCCCTTCGATGTTCGTCACGCACCGTCCGCATATCTCCGCATGCGCCGGATTCGATCCGACATCGGGCCGATAGTGCCAGCAGCGGATGCATTTGGCGTTGTCCGTCTTGCGCACCGACACCCACGCGAGACGCCCGTTCTCCTTGAGCGGATCGACCAGCGCCGCCTCACGCGGCGCGTGTCCCTCGTCGTCGAGCGTGAGCTCGGAGACGATGAAATAGAAGCGAAGCTCGTCGGCGTATGGCTCGAGTTCCGCCTTCAGCTTCGGATCGAGATAGAGCGTGACCTCGGCCTCGAGCGACGCGCCGATCTCGCGGTTCGCGCGCATGACTTCCATCTGCTTCGCCGCGACTTCGCGGATCGCGGAGAGATCGGCCCAGAAGCGGCGCTGCTCGGGCGTTGCCTGCATCGCCTTGAGTCCGCCGTACCACGTCTCGAACAGGACCGACTCGCCGCGCATGCCCGGCGCGTACTGCCAGATCTCCTCGGCGGTGAACGAAACGATCGGCGCAAGCCAACGCACCATCGCCTCCAGAATCCGGAACATCGCACTCTGCGCGCTGCGCCGGCCGTGGCTCTCGGTCGGCATCGTGTAAAGGCGATCCTTGGTGATGTCGAGATAGAGCGCGCCCATCTCGTTCGTGCAGAAATTCTGCACGCGCTGCACGATCTCCGGAAAGTCGTACCGCGCATACGCCGCGATGACGGCCTGCTGCACGTCACTAGCCTGCTGCACGGCCCATTGATCGAGAAGAAGACATTCATCGACCGGCAGCAGATGTCGAGTCGGATCGAAGCCATCGAGATTGCCGAGCAGGAATCGCGCCGTGTTGCGTATGCGCCGATACGCATCCGATACGCGCTTCAGTATCTCGTCGGAAACCGACATCTCGTTGCGATAGTCGGTCGATGCAACCCAGAGCCGCAGTATGTCGGCGCCGAGCGTATCGACGACCTTTTGCGGCGCAACCACGTTGCCGAGAGATTTCGACATCTTGCGGCCTTGCGCATCGACCGCGAATCCGTGCGTCAGCACTACATCGTACGGCGCGCGACCGCGCATCGCGGTGGAGGTGAGCAGCGAAGACTGGAACCACCCGCGATGCTGATCGGAGCCTTCCAGGTACATCACCTTGTCGCCCGGCCCGCGCGCGAGATTCGGACGCTGATCAAGCACGCAGTAATGCGTGACGCCCGAGTCGAACCACACGTCGAGAATATCAGTCACCTTTTCGTAGTGCGCGGCCTCCGCGCCGAGGAATTCGGCAGGATCGAGCACATACCATGCATCGACTCCTTCCTTCTCGACACGCTGCGCGACCTGCTCCATCAAATCGACGCTGCGCGGATGCGGCTGGCGATTCACCTTGTCGACGAACAATGCGATCGGCACGCCCCAGGTACGCTGGCGCGAGATGCACCAGTCAGGGCGTCCCTCGACCATGCCGGCGATGCGTTCTTCGCCCCAGGCGGGAAACCAGGCGACGTCGTCGTGGATCGTCTTCAATGCCGCCGCACGCAGGCCTTTCTGTTCCATGCCGATGAACCACTGCGGCGTGGTGCGGAATGCGACCGGCGTTTTGTGGCGCCAGCAATGCGGATAGCTGTGAGTGATCTTCGCGTCCGCGAGCAGCACACTGCGTTCGCGCAAGAGCGCAATGATCGCGTCGTTGGCTTTCCAGATGAATTGACCGGCGAAGATCGGCGTCGATGGGAGATATACACCGTTACCACCGACGGGGTTCAGCTCAGCCGCGGAGTATTTCTCCACCAATCCATATTTCTGGCCGACCGCGAAGTCTTCGACGCCGTGACCTGGCGCCGTATGTACCGCGCCTGTGCCTTCTTCGGCGGACACGTGATCGCCGAGGATGAGCGGAATTTCACGCTCGTAGAACGGGTGTCGC
>DASYJJ010000365.1:0-3962 GCA_035996605.1 Rhodanobacteraceae bacterium | reverse complement strand
CCCCCGTCGAAACCGATCGCCCCCGGGGACAGGTTCATGGTGGCGGTCGGGGATCGGGAAATCAAGCTCGGCCTGCTAGCATCATGTTTGGTGGTGTTCCGCGGTCGCGAACATCAAAAAACGGCCATCCGTCGCCGGACTCTTCAAATTTTCTTCTCCATCCGTCTTCTTATACACACATGGGCAATATCGTCTGGTTGGCGTCGTATCCGAAGTCAGGCAATACGTGGATACGCGCATTTCTCGCCAATCTGATCGCCAATCGCAGCGAGCCCGTGGCGCTGAACGATCTGCCACGTTATTGCGAGGACGAAGCGCGCCCCGAGCTTTTCGCCCGGGTTGCAGGCAAGCCGAGCACGGAGCTTAGCCTCGACGAGATCATCACGCTGCGCCCGCAAGTGCACGCTCTGATCGCCGCAAACGCGCAAGGCTCGCGTTTCGTGAAGACGCACAATTACGCCGGCACGCTGCGCGGACATCCGTTGCACAATCCGGTCGTGGCGGCGGGTGCGATCTATGTCGTCCGCAATCCTCTGGACATCGTCGTCAGCATGACGCACCACTTCGGTCTCACGCTCGACGAGGCGATCGAGCGGCTCGGAAACGAACAGGTCGCGACGGGGAACGATGAGCTGTTCGTCACGCAGATCGTCAGTTCGTGGTCGGTGCATGTCAAAGGCTGGGCCGATCTTGCCAGCGAGCGCGTGCTGATTTTGCGCTACGAAGATCTCATGGAAAGGCCGGCCAAGCACTTCGCCAAGGTGGCGCGCATGGTCGGCTTCGGCCAGGATCGCGCGCGCATCGAGCGGGCGGTGAAGCATTCGGCTTTTCAGAGTCTCGCTTCGATGGAGAAAAAGAGCGGTTTCGTCGAGGCGTCCGACAAGGCGGCGCGATTCTTCCGCCAGGGCAGAACGAATCAGTGGCGCGAGGCGCTGAGTCGCGAACAGGCGGTGCGCGTGATCGACGCTCATCGCGAGCAGATGGCGCGCTTCGGCTACGTGCCTGCGGGCTATTGAGCGTTCGCGCAAGCCCCGACTTGCCATGCTTGCTACAATCGAACCCTCTTCTGCGAATCGCTCATGTCGTATCAAGCCCTTGCGCGTAAATGGCGTCCACGCCGCTTTTCCGAACTCGTCGGACAGGAGCACGTCGTGCGCGCGCTCGCGCATGCGCTCGACTCGGGCCGGCTGCATCACGCGTTTCTGTTTACCGGCACACGCGGCGTCGGCAAGACGACCATCGCGCGCATCTTCGCCAAATCGCTGAATTGCGAAAAAGGTCCGACATCGAATCCATGCGGCGAGTGCGGTCCGTGCCGTGAGATCGACGCAGGCCGCTTCGTCGATCTGCTCGAGATCGACGCTGCGAGCAACACCGGCATCGACAACGTTCGCGAGCTGATCGACAACGCGCAGTACGCACCGACGCGCGGGCGCTACAAGGTTTATCTCATCGACGAAGTGCACATGCTTTCGAAGAGCGCATTCAACGCGCTCCTGAAGACGCTCGAGGAACCGCCGCCGCACGTGAAATTCCTGCTGGCGACGACCGATCCGCAGAAGCTGCCGGTCACCGTGCTCTCGCGCTGCATCAAGTTCAATCTGAAGCGCCTCACGCCTGAACAGATCGGCGGTCAGCTGCAGCAGATACTGCGCGCCGAAAGCATTGCGTTCGACGACGAAAGCGTCGAGGTGCTCGCGCGCGCCGCCGACGGATCACTTCGCGACGGCCTCTCGCTGCTCGATCAAGCGATCGCGCACGGCGGCGGCAAGGTCGCCGCCGCGGACGTCCACGCGATGCTCGGCACGGTCGAACGCGCAAAAGTGCGAGCGCTGCTCGATATCCTGGCTGCGGGCGATGGCTCTGCGTTGCTCGAAGAAATCGAACGCATCGCGAGCTTCGCACCGGATTTTGCGCAAGTGCTCGACGAGCTCGGCAGTTTGCTACACAGGATCCAGCTGTTGCAGCTCATTCCGGGCGCCGTCGGAGAAGACGATGCGGCACTGATCGGACTTGCCGGCCGCCTCAAGGCGGAGGACGTGCAGCTCTGGTATCAGATGGCGCTTGTTGGCCGGCGCGATCTGGCGCTCGCACCGACGCCGCGCGTCGGTTTCGAGATGACGTTGTTGCGCATGCTGGCGTTCGTTCCCCCGGGCGTCGACGTTGTCGCTCCGCGCGCGAAAGAAACGGCGGCGCCCGCAATGCGGACGCCGACTCCTGCCGAACCCGCGCGGACGCGAACGCCGCAGGCCAGCGCCGCTGCGACATCGCCAGGTGCAAGCGAGACACCGCCACGCGCCAGCCAGACTGCAATAGCGTCGGGTAACGGCAGTGCGCCGAGCACGAACGATTGGGACGCACTGATCCGCCGCGCCGAGCTCGGTGGGCCGCTCGGCCAGTTTGCGCGACACGCAACGCTGATCGGAATCGATGGAGCGCTGGTACGGCTCGCGGTCAAACCCGCGCACGAACACCTTGCGTCACCGCCCGTCGTCGCGCAGCTCGAGCAGAAGCTCGGCGCCGCGCTCGGCAACAAGGTCAAGGTGAAATTCGAGCGCGACAACGGCGGCGCCGAGAGTCCGGCCGATCACCACGCGCGCACCGAGACCGCTCGCCGGCAGGCGGCCGAGGAAGCGCTGCGCGGCGATCCGGTCGTGCAGTCGCTGATCGACACGTTCGACGCGCGCGTTGTCGCCGGAAGCGTTCGTCCCACCGACACCGATCCTCATTGAACCTTTTGCACGTTGAGTCGATTCATGTTGGTCGAAACCAGGCGCAACGTTCGGGAATCGCCAGTTCCGACGCAAACGAGCGCACGCGCAGCCACGGGAACAAGACGATGAAAGGCCCACTCGCAGGATTGATGCAACAAGCGCAGCGCATGCAGGACGAGATGAAGCGCGCGCAGGAAGAAATCGCGGCCACGGAGGTCACCGGTCAATCGGGCGGCGGGATCGTCAGCGTCGTCATGACCGGCCGCCACGAAGTGCGCCGCGTGACGATCGACCGAAAAATGCTCGGCGACGATCCCGAAATGACCGAGGATCTTGTCGCCGCCGCTTTCAACGATGCCGTGAACAAGGTCGCCGCGCTGACGCAGGAAAAACTCGGCGGCCTCGCGTCTGGCATGAATCTTCCGCCCGGATTCAAATTGCCGTTTTGAGAAAAGCCGGGATTCGGGATTCGGCATTCGAGATTTGAATCCTTCGTCGACAACCCCATTCAACGGTCCATCCCAAATTCCGAATCCCGGCTTTTGCCCATGTCCACCGGTTCCCCATTACTAGCCGACCTCATCGACGCCTTGCGCTGCCTGCCGGGCGTAGGCGCCAAGAGCGCGCAGCGCATGGCATTTCATGTGCTCGAGCGCGATCGCGCGGGCGCGCAGCGGCTTGCCGAAAAACTCGCCGCAGCGGTGTCGCGCATCGGCAATTGCGCGCGCTGCCGCACCTTCAGTGAGGAAGCGATCTGCTCGCTCTGCGCAAGCAGTGCGCGAGATGCGAGTCTTTTGTGCGTCGTCGAGACGCCGGTCGATCAGCTTGCGATCGAACAGGCGACCGGCTATCGCGGGCGCTATTTCGTCCTGCTCGGACGTCTTTCGCCGCTCGACGGTCTGGGTCCCAGGGAGCTGGGGCTCGAAGCGCTGGCGCAACGCCTCGCCGAAGGCGAAGTGCAGGAGCTCATCGTAGCGACCAACCCGACCGTAGAAGGAGAAGCGACCGCGCACATGCTGGCGCAGATTTCACGCGCGGCTGGTGTGCCCGCGAGCCGGCTCGCGCACGGCGTACCGATCGGCGGCGAACTCGAATACATCGATCGCGGAACGCTCGCGCACGCGTTCGGCGGAAGGCAGGCACTTTAGAGCGTCGGGATTCGGGATTCGCTGAGCGTCGTGCATTCGGCACGATTCTTCCGCACACAACCCGATCGCTGTAGCCTTGTCCGAATCCCGAATCCCGAAT
>DASYJJ010000364.1:0-2164 GCA_035996605.1 Rhodanobacteraceae bacterium | reverse complement strand
ATAGTCGCGGGTTAGCCGTGCAGTACCACCAGCGCATCCACCGCCTTAACGCCCTGTCCCTTCGGCAGCACCAACAGCGGATTGATGTCGAGCTCGGCGACCTTGCCGTCGAGATGAACTGCGAGTTGCGACACGCGCACGAGCGTGTCGGCGAGCGCGTCTATATCAGCGGCGGGTTTCCCGCGGAAGCCGCGCAGGAGTTTCGCGCCTTTGACTTCATCGATCATTTCGAGCGCTTCGGCGCGAGTAATCGGGCAGTGGCGGAGCGCCACGTCGTTGTAGACCTCGACCATCACGCCGCCGCTGCCGAACAACAGCATGGGGCCCAGCTGCGCGTCGTATGAAACGCCGACGATCACTTCGACGCCGCCGACCACCATTTCCTGCACGAGCGCGCCGTTGATTTTCGCCTTTGGCGCGTGCTTCGCGGCGTTCGCCATGATTTCTGCATACGCGCCCAGGACGTCGTCGGCATTGCGCAATCCCAGGCGCACGACGCCGGCCTCGGTCTTGTGCGGGATGTCGGCCGAATCGACTTTGATCGCGACGGGGTAGCCGATTTTTTTCGCGGCGTCGGCAGCGGCCGCGGCGGAGGTCGCGAGAATTTCGCGCGGCGCCGCAATGCCCCACGCGGCGATCGCCTGCTTGCTCTCGCTTTCCGACAGCGTGGTGCGGCCGACCGTGCTCAAGTGCTGCAAAACTTTTTTCTGGGGTGCATCGGGTGCCGGCAATCCAGCGCTGCCGCCAGCGACGCGCTGGTCGCGCCACGCGTGATAGTCGAGCAGCCACTTCAATCCGCGGGCGAGCTTGTCCGGGGTATAGAAAATCGGAATGTTGGATTCCTTGAGCTTGGGCAACGTGGTCTTGTCGCCGCGGCTCGCGGTCCAGAAGAACACCACCGGCTTGTCGCTGCTGTCGCGCTGCTGGATGACGTGATCGACTTGGTTGCCGGCGCCGGCGCTCGCGATGACGAGTGTGCCGACGGTGGGCTCGCTGATCATGTAGTCCATGATTTTCGGAAAGTGCTCGCCGCGCGCGAACCCGGTCACGTCGGCGGGATTTGCCGCCCATCCAAAGTCTTTTAGGATGTCGTTGATGCTGTCGCGCGCGCGCTCGGTGAGCTTGGGCAGTTCGAGACCGGCAAGTCCGAGCATGTCGGCGGTCAGCGAGCTGATGCCGCCTGAATGAGATACTACGGCGACGCCGCGCTGCGGCGGCTTCTTCGCATTGGCGAGCAGATGCGAGACCTCGAGCAGCTCGTCGTAATCCTGCACGCGAATGACGCCATATTGCTTGAACACCGCTTCGTACAGCGCGTCGGCGCCGGTCAGCGCAGCGGTGTGCGAGCGCGCGGCCTCGGCGCCGGATGCCGAGCGGCCGATCTTGATCAGCACGAGGGGTTTGCCGCGCTCGGCGGCGAGTTTGGCGACCGCGATGAATTTTTGCACGTCCTTGAAGCCTTCGACGAAACCCGCGATCACGCGGGTGTCCGAATCGTCGATCAGGTAGCGCGCAAAATCGGCGAAATCCAGATCGGTCTCGTTGCCCGTCGAGATGATGTGGGAGAGCCCGATGCCCGCGTCGACCGCGCGCAGCAGAAACGGACCGAATGCTGTCGCGCCGCTCTGGCAGACGAGCGCGATGTGGCCGGTCAGCCCGCCCAGCGTGCGCGACGAAGCCGTCGCCCAGATGTTGTCCCTGACATTGGCGAGGCCCAGGCAGTTCGGGCCGGTGATGCGCAGGCCCGATTCCTTCGCATAGGCGCCGACCTGCTTTTGCAGATCGAGGCGCGCGTCGATGCCGCGCTCGGCAAAGCCGGCGGAAATCACGATGGCCGAGCCCGCTTTTTTTGCCACGCATTCTTTCATTACCGGCAGCACCTTGTCGTACGGCACGACGATGCCGACCAGGTCCGGCGCCTCCGGGAGTTCGGCGATGCTGCGATAGCACTTCGTTTCCGCGATCTCGTCGTAATTCGGATTCACGGGATAGATGCGCACCCGATCCTTCGCTTTGAGCACGGCGTTTAGCAGCCTGCCGCCGTAGCCGCCTTTGGGCGACGCGCCGACGACGGCGATGGAACGCGGATTGAGCATCTTGTGGATAGACCGCATCTGGTCATCGGACCACATGTCCATGGGTAGGCCTTTCGTGAGAGGGTGGG
>DASYJJ010000363.1:0-1589 GCA_035996605.1 Rhodanobacteraceae bacterium | reverse complement strand
CTCCGGCGAGTGCTTGAACGTTCGATCGGCGACGAAGACACGGAGCGACAGCGCCCCGATCGTCCTCACGTCTCCGTCCCGCACAAGGTGAATCGGGATCGCGCGGACTACGCACGCTTCGAGCACTCGTTGCGCGCAGTCGCCGCGAAAGCGCCGCGGCGAGATCCAGACGCTGCCGACGTCGAGATTCTCGAGCACTGCCGGCAGTCCGCCGCAATGGTCCGGATGCACGTGCGTGAGCACGGCGACGTCGATATGGCGCACGCCGCGGTCGACGAGCATCGGCAGCAGCTCGGTCTCACCAAAATGCGAATCGCCGAGCCGGCCTCCCGCGTCGATCAAAACGATGTGCTTCGGCGATCGCAGCAGCAACGCATCGCCCTGACCGACATCGAGCATCGTCAGCCGCGGATTCTCGACATCCTGCCTGCTGACGATGATCGCCGTGATCAACGGAATGGTCATCGCCGCGAAAATCACAGCCGCACGGGTACGCCCACGCAGCAACGCAATCGACAGCATCGCCAGCGCGTAGCCGGTCACGATTGCAGCCAGCGGCGGCGCGGCGAAGAATCCCCACATCGGCGCCGCGCCGGCATTCACGAACGTACAGAGCTTGTGAAGCGCGCCGACGATGGTCAGCAACTGCGAACAGGGGAAGGCGCAGACGGCCAGGGACGTGATCAGCATGGCGAAGACGACCGGCGTCAGCAGCATCGTCATCACCGATCCGCCGAGGGCGAATTGATGGAAGTGGAAGAGCGTGAGGGGCGTGATCGACAGCTCGGCCGACGCCGCGTACGCCAGCCAGCGCGCGCGGCCGGTTGCCAGCGCCTTCCCGGCGAAGAGCATCGCACCTGCACCGGCGTAGGTCAGATGAAACGCCGGCTCGACGAGATCGTGCGGCGCGATCACCAGACGCAACAGCGCCGCCACGCACCAGAGATTCTCCAGCGTCGTCGGCCGGTGAAGGATGCGCGAGACTGCGTAGAGGCCGATGCCGATGCTGGCACGCGACACCGACGCGGTCGGTCCGATGAAAAGTGGAGCGACGATCGAGAAACCGAGGAGCGACCAGTCGCCGGCGCGCGGCGCATGCAGCCAGCGCAGACCGAGCGCGATCAGCGCCGCGGCGAACGCGATCTGCAGTCCGGAGAAGACCAGCAAGTGATACGTCCCGCCGCGTTTGTAGCTTGCGCGAATGTCGTCGCTCAGCCGTTCGCCGCGTCCCAGCGCCAGCGCCTCGACCAGCGCGACCTCGGTAGGAAACGACATCGCGAACGGCCGGATGCGATTCGCCAGTACGCGGTTCCACGCCGCGGGCGTGATCGGATTCAGCGATCCTTCATACGACATCAACCGCGCCGACTTGACTGTCAGCACGACATCTCCTCGTTCGCTCCGTCGAAGAAATCCCTCGGCCCTCACCGAGCGCTCCATCACGATCGTTCGCGGTACAAAATGGGCGTAGATCGTCAGCGGCATGTCGATCGTCACTCCGTCCGCGACGAAGCTCTGGCAACGAAGCACGTGCCCTTCGCCGCGCACCGACCAGTCGTGATCGATCGGAGCGACGACGGTGGCGAAAC
>DASYJJ010000362.1:0-2858 GCA_035996605.1 Rhodanobacteraceae bacterium | reverse complement strand
TTGGACCGGGCGACGATCGCTTCGACTTCCCCGGAGCGCCAGGTCATCTTCTTCGGCAGCGGCGACAGCGTGCCGAGTATCCACAGCACGTGATCGCCCGACGTGACTTTCCAGAGTCCAGGCCCCGGCTGCTCGCCGGTGACGACGACGGTCGGAAGCTGGGCGGCGTTGTCCGTGGTTGCGGGTGCGGACTGCGCTTTCGCAGCGAAGGAAAACGGCAGCGTGATAAACGCCAGGACGAATTGAAACCGAGCTCTGTTTCGTCGTGCCGCTGGAATCGCATTTCTCAAATCGATGAGCAGATTTCGCATGATGAAAGAGCGCGGCGCCGAACGCATGCGGCGATGGCTCAGGATTGTCCGCGCGCGCGCCTGAACTCCAACCGGCGCACTCGGCATGTCACGGCCGCGCGGCTCGCTGGCAATACCACTGCGCAACTCAACGTGTGCGGTTGGCGGCCGGCGTCGGCTCCTGAACGCGTTGTTTTCCGGAGCTGAGGAGGGCATTGAGGATTCGCAGTCGAAGGCGGCGCTTCGGATGGACTGGGGATCGCAGCTTCGGGTCGTCAGGACAGCCGGCGAACGTCGTCGCACCCGTTCTGTCCTGGATGCCCTCGAATTCAACGCTGTATCCGGCCGGATTCGGCCGATGCTGCGGGTTTCGGCTACGCCGCGACTTTTTTTCCGCAGCGCGCGAAGGCAAGCTATCGGATCGGTCCGATCCTTGCGGCCATTCTTCGAGCGGAGTGTGCCCGTGCGCATCTGCGTCTATTGCGCATCCAGCGAACAGTGCGATCGCGTCTATCATGACGCGGCGCATACGCTCGGTCGTGTGCTCGCCGAGGCCGGTTGCACGATCGTCTACGGCGGAGGCGCGGTTGGCTTGATGGGATCGCTCGCGAACGGTGCGCTCGCGGCCGGCGGCAACGTGATCGGTATCATTCCGCGCTTCATGACCGAAGTCGAATGGCAGCATCCCGGTCTTGCCAGTCTCGAAGTCGTCGAGGACATGCGCGAGCGCAAACATCGACTGCTGACCGATTCCGACGCCGTCGTCGCATTGCCCGGTGGTTGCGGCACGCTCGAGGAATTGTTCGAGGCGTTGACGCTGAAGCGGCTCGGCCTCTATTTCAATCCGATCGTGCTGGTGAACACGGCGGATTTCTATGCGCCGCTGCAGAGCTTTCTCAAACGCATGATCGAGCAGCGCTTTATGAATCCGCAGCATCTTGCGATGTGGACGCTGGTGGATTCTCCGACCGCCGTGCTTGCGGCGATCCGTGCTGCGCCGAAATGGCGCGAGGACGCACGCAACTACGCGGTCGTGCGGCCGTAACCCCGCATCATTCGAAGCGGCTCACGCCGCTGTCGGTATCGCCACCGGCGCTGGGTTCGCTTTCGCCATCGCTGTCGGCAGCGTCGGGACTGTCGCCGGCGCCGGCATCCGCATCGGCATGCGTGTCGGCTTCTTCGGCGCCGTTGCGCGAAGCGCGATCGCTCGCGGCTGCTGCTTTTTCCCAACGCGTGCGGATCGGGTTGGCCGATTCTGCAGCGCCGAGCGCGGCAAGAAGTTCCTGCTTGCGTTCCTCCGGCAGTTCCGCCCAATGGCAATCCGCCATCGCGCCGGCCATGGCGTAAAGAAGGTTCAGGCTCGGACGAAATCCCGCGCGCTTCACTTTCAGAAACGCTTCGACCGGTCCGACGCGGATCAGATCTTCGGTCGAACGCACGCCGATCTGGCGCAGCCAGGCCGCCGACTTCGGCCCCACATTGCGGATCTTGCTGCTCATCGCACTCCCCCGTTTACCCGCCGCGCAATGACTCCATGAATATCGCACACAGCCGTTGCATTCCCTCGCGATCTTCGCCGTCGAAGCGCGCGACGTCCGGGCTGTCGACATCCCACACGCCGAGCAGACGATCGCCGTCGATCAGCGGCACCACGATTTCGGATCGCGACGCGGCGTCGCACGCGATATGGCCGGGAAACGCAAACACATCCTTCACGACCTGCGTTTCGCGCGTTGCCGCCGCAGTGCCGCAGACGCCTTTGCCGATCGCGATCCGCACGCAGGCCGGTTTGCCCTGGAACGGTCCGACCACGAGCTCGGTTCCGTCGAAGAAATAGAAACCGCACCAGTTGATCGCGGGCAGCGCGTACCAGATGAGTGCGGCAAAGTTCGCAGCGTTGGCGATGCGGTCGCGCTCACCGGCGAGGAGGCCTTGTGCCTGCTCGGCAAGTTCGGCGTAAAGGCCAGCCTTGGTGGTGGAAAGCGGTGCCGCTGCAGCGAACATCCCGACCTCGATGAATCCGGTCGGCGCATTGTACGCCCCAGCCCGTGCGCGCGCGGCCGCTGGCATACTGCGTCGGGCCGGGGATTCGCGATGACCTTGACGACGAAAGACGACGACAACGGCCTCCGCATCCGGGGCGACCAGCCGACGCGCGTGGACGCCTTCGTCGACGCGGCGTTCGCGTTCGCGGTCACCCTTCTCGTCATCGCGATCGGCCACGTGCCGAGCTCCGTGGGCGATCTCGTTCAGGCTATGCGCGGCGTGCCGGCGTTCGCGGCGAGCTTCTTCGTCATTGCGAGGTTCTGGCAGGCGCATCGCAACTGGTCGCGGCACTATGGCACCGAGGATGTCTACAGCACGCGGCTCAGCCTCGCGCTGGTTTTCATCGTGCTCGTCTATGTGTATCCGTTGCGCATGGTCGCCGAACTGACGCTCGCGAGCTTGAGCGGCGGCGTTCTCGCCGAGGCGCCGATCCAGACCATGCTCGTCAGTGACCTTCGAGCGCTGTATGCGGTGTTCGGCATCGGCTACGCGGCGACCGCTTTGATCTTCCTGCTTCTGCAT
>DASYJJ010000361.1:0-7096 GCA_035996605.1 Rhodanobacteraceae bacterium | reverse complement strand
CGCCGTGCAGACGAATGCGCGCGAGCGGCTCGGCGGCAGCGAATCGCGCATCGATGAGATCGGCCAGAGCGCCGGCGCGCGTGCGATAGATGTCGAAGGACCGTTCGGGCAACAGCGCCGAGCCGAGCACCGCGCGCGCCGCGTCGCGCACGAACGTCGTTGCGTCGATGTTGCCGCGCTGACGAAAACGCGCGAGCGCGCCAACGCCGTGAATGCGCGCGAGAAGGCGCCCCATCCAGGCAAGATGATCGGCGGATTCAAGCTCGGGCGCGCGGCCTCCGCGACGCAGATACAACGAATAACGAAACCCCGAATGGGTCAGCAGCGTGCGTCCGTCGATGGCGATCGGCGCGACGATCGGCAGTTCCGCTTCGGCGAGCTCGCGCGCGAACGCATGTTCTTCGCCGATCGCCGCATCGCTCCAGCGGCCGGGCCGATAGAACTTCGCGACCAGCGGCGGGCCATCTTCAACGCCGACCTGATACACGCGATTCTCGTAACTCCCCAGCGCGAGCAGCCGGCCGTCCGGCATCGAGCCCGCCGCGGCGATCGCGTCCAGCACGATATCCGGCGACAGACCCGCATATGGTGTCGCGCTGTCGATCACACTGCTCTCGGTGCCTGCCGCGGCACGACGGCGAGCGTGAGGCGCGAAATGCAGACAAGCTTGGCGGCTTCATCCTCGATGCGGATTTCCCAGACCTGCGTCGAGCGTCCGAGATGCAGCGGCCGCGCCGTTCCTGTGACGATGCCCTCGGTCACCGCTCGCACATGGTTGGCGTTGATGTCGAGCCCGACCGCCATCTCCTTCGCCGCATCAAGACACATCGTGCCGGCGAGACTGCCGAGCGATTCGGCGAGAGCGACCGACGCGCCGCCGTGCAGGAGCCCGAACGGCTGCCGGGTGCGCGCATCGACCGGCATCGTGCCGCGCACGAAGTCGTCGCCGATTTCGGTGATGCGCATGCCGAGATGTTCGACCAGCGAACCCGCGTTCCACGTGTTGATGCGTTCAAGGTCGGCGGTCTGCTTCCAGATGCTCATGGGAACTCCTTCGAGGTCGGCGCCACTGGATATCGTTGCGGGACTATAACAACGCAGCGGGAGCGCCGAGGAATGGCCGCAAAGAGCTCGGTGACGTCCGGCGAGAACCGGCCCGCGTCTTGGGCGACAATCCACGGACTTCACGACGACGAACGCGCGTGCGCCACACCGTCACTCTGCAATCGAGCCGCAAGCAGTTCCGCGTCGAGCCCGGCGAAACCGTGCTCGAAGCTGCGCGGCGCGCGGGGCTCGCGTTGCCGTACTCGTGCCTGGCCGGCGTCTGCGGAAGCTGCAAGGCGACGCTGATCGAAGGCCATTGCATCTACCCGCGCAATCCGCCAACGGCGCTGAACGCAGCCGAGCAGGCCCGGCATCAGGTGCTGCTCTGCCAAGCCGTGCCGGCCAGCGATCTCATCATCGCCGCGCGCGAGGTCGCATCGGTCGCCGACATGCCGCGGCGCCTGCTGACGCTGAAGCTGGTCGACAAAGCGTTCCTCAGCGACGATGTCGTGCGGCTGACGCTGCTGACCGCGCGCGGCGAGCGCATGCGCCGACTCGCCGGACAATATCTGGACGCGCTGCTGCCGGACGGTCGGCGTCGCGCGTTCTCGATCGCCAACGCACCCCACGAGAGCGAACAGATCGAGCTGCACGTGCGTCATGTCGCCGGCGGAGGTTTCACTTCCTACGTGTTCGATGAAATGAAACCCGGCGATCTGTTGCGTGTCGAAGGTCCGCTCGGAACCTTCGTGCCGCGCGAGGACAGCGAGCGTCCGATCATCATGGTCGCCGGCGGCACTGGTTTTGCTCCGATCAAGGCGCTGGTCGAACATTTCCTGCATCTGGGCACGCGCCGGCCGATCACGCTTTACTGGGGCGCGCGCACGCTACGCGATCTTTATCTGCACGCGCTGCCCGAACGCTGGGCGCGCGACGCTCCGTCGTTCCGTTTCGTCCCTGTCCTGTCGGATGCGGAGCACGCCGGCGAGGTTCGTCACGGTCTCGTTCACGAAGCGCTGCTCGAGGATCGGCCCGAACTGTCTGCTTTCGATCTCTACATGAGCGGGCCGCCGACGATGATCGACGCCGGACGGCGCGCATTCGTCGAAGCAGGGTTGCCCGAGGATCGGCTGTTCTACGATTCGTTCGACTACGCGCCCGACGTGCTCGCCGAGATCCTGCGAAGCCGCGCGGGAATCATGGAAATGTAGGGTGCGTTTGCTGAAGATTTGCAACAATTTGACGCGGTCGTGTCGGTCTTGGAATAAGGTAGCCTTGCCTCGGAACGTCGCGGTGAGAATTGTTCCGTGATTCCGGCGAAGGCCGCAAAGCGGGTGCACCGAACCGGGCTCGCTGGACCAACAAACGGTTGAGTATCGTGCGCAAGCGTGTCCTCCTGGCGGCGTTTTTCTTGCTGGCAAGCCCGTCCGCATTCGCGCTCCGCTGTGGAACCCGCATCGTCACCGAGGGCGCGCAGGATTTCCAGGTGCGCGATCGCTGCGGCGATCCGTTCTATGCGGATACGTATTACGCCACCGAAGTATTCGGAGCGCGCGGTCCGATCGAGCAGTTCCGCGATGTGCAGTTCGACGTCTGGTACTACAACTTCGGCCCACACAATCTGATGCGCCGCTTCGTGTTCCGCGACGGCGTGCTGCTGCGCGAGGAAACGCTCGGCTACGGCGTCGACGAAATCGGCGATGACTGCAATCCGAATCGCGACTACCGCGGCGTCAGCGTCGGCGAGCTCATAGCGCGCTGCGGCGAGCCGGCATCGCGCAGGACCAACTACGACACGCTCGTGCGTCGTCCGATTCCAGGCTACGAGCGTTATCGCGACCAGCGCCGCGAGGAATGGATCTACGACTTCGGCGAGAATCGCTTTCTGAGAGTGTTCCGGCTGATCGACGGACGCGTCGAAGACATCGAATCGATCGAACGCTGACGGATCCTCGATAGACTCAACGCACGCCAGGCAATCGCGGCACACCGTGCTCGCTGCGCTCCTCGAACACGAGCGCGCGCGTATCGACCGGTCCGCGCAACGCTTGCGCGCCGATCGGAACCGTCGATTCGCCACGCGCAAGACGCAGTGCATTCGCATAGCACGTGAGTGCAGTCGCGGCATCGTTCGATCCGGCGTAACAATCGCCGAGCGTTTCCCACGCCAGCGGCGATTCTTCGATTGCGAGCGCGCGTTCGAGATACTGCTCGCTCTTGCCCCACAGCGATTGCTGCGCGCAGAGCCGACCGAGCGCGGTCGCGAGCGCCGCGCTGTTTGGCGCGATCGAAAGCCAGCCCTCGGCCTTGCGCGTGCGCGCAGCAAGTTCGGCCGGACCAAGGTCGGCGTACGCGAGCGCCAGCGCATCGTTCCATTCGCGGCGTTCGGCCGATTCGATTTCGTCCATGGCCGCGAGCACCTGGCCGAGCTCGGCGGAGCGGTGCGCGAACGCAGCGATCAACTCCGGACGCCGCCGTTGCGCGCGCGTGGCGCCGTTCCACAGCGAATTCAGACTCGCCGTATCCGGCGTCGTCGCGAGCGCTGCGGCGAGAATGCGCGTATCGAGTGCGATCTGATCGTCGGGCGCGAGCGACTGCGAACGCGCGAGCGCCGGCATCGCATCCAGCGCGGCGCGCGTGTCGCCGCTGGCGAGCGCGGCTTCGATCAGAAGTCGGAGCGCGCGCGGCGGCAGCGTGCCGCTGGCGGCTCGCGATTTCAAGAGAGACAACGCTTCGCCCGGGTTGCCATTCTCGATGAGGAATCGTGCGCGAAGCGCGAGTGCAGCCGCTTCGGAGGAACCTTCGACCTTCTGCAGCGCTTCGCTCGCGCGCGCCTCAGCGCCGCGCTCGTGCGCGGACTGCGCCAGGGCGAGAAGCGCAGGACCGCGCAACGCCGTGTGGTTGGATGCCTTGGCGAGATCGCGTTCGGCGTGCGCGTAGCGCCCTTCGACAAGCGCTGTCAGTCCGCTGGCGAGCCGCTCGCGTCCGCGACGACGATACACGCGTCCCCACGCGCTGAACGGCCAGCGCGCGAATCGCACCAGGATCGACAACACGCCCCACGCGATCAGCAGCACGACAACGGCAAAAACGAGACTCGTCTCGAGCGTCGTGCCGCGCATGCGCACCATTACGTAACCCGGATCGCTCGCCAGCCAATGCCAGCCGAACGCCGCTGCGGCAGCCAGCACCAGCAGCACGAGAACGCCGAACCAGATTCTCACTGCCCTGCCCCGCCACCGGTTGCCGCGCGCGGTTGCGCGAGCGCACGCGTCGCACGCAGGTTGCGCAACTCGCGCAATGCGCTGCCGAGCTCGGGCACGGCAGGCGCCAGCGGCGCGGATGCGAGACGATCAAGCTCGGCGAGAGCTTCCTTCACCGCCGCGGCGTTGCCGTCGAAACTTCCAGCGACCGCCGCACGCGCGCGACCGAGCGCGGTTGCATAAGCGATTGGATCGCGCGCGAGCAGTGCGGCTTGCGCCGCGCGCAGATCGATTGCCGCGAGCGAACGCGTGAGCTCGAGATCGCGGCTTTGCGGAGCGGCATCCTGATCGGTACTGACATGCACGAACTGCTGCAGCAACGCCTCGAACCGAGACGGTTGCGTGGCCGGTGCAGCGGTAGCCGCCGTTTTCGGCGGCAGCGCCGCGAGACTCGCGCCGATACGATCGAGCGCCGCGAGCGTGGCGTTCGTTTCCAAAGGCTTGGCCGATTCAAGCGCGCGCATTTCCGCGCTGATGGTCTGGCGCACGCCGGCAAAAACCGGATCCTCTGAGGCCGCGAGTGCCGAATCGGCCAAGCGATACGCGGCCAGCGCCGCCTGTGCATCACGAAAGAGTTCGAGCCGTTCCTGCGCCAGCTGGAGCAAAAATTCCGCTTCGTTCAAAGCGAGCGCATCGCGACCTGTCAAGCGTTGCTCGGCGAGATTCGCGACGGCATTCTCGATATGCCGGGAGCGCTCACCGAGTGCGAGCAATTCCTCGCGGACGCTCTTGTTGACGCTGTCGGAATCATCGACGCGCGCGCGAAGCGTATCGAGATCGCGCTTGCGCTCGTCGCCGGCGCGTGCGATTTCCGCGATGCGCTGAGAGGTCTCTTCGCGCAACGAGCTCTGTGCGTCGCCCTGGCCGCGCTCGAGAACGACGATGCGCCACATCGCAACGCCCGCGAGAATCAATGCGGCGAGCGCAAGCAGCCCGGTGAACCAACCGCCGCGATTCGGAGACGCCGCGGAGGTTTTCACAGGCCGCGCTGGAGCATCGGCGACGACCATCGGCGTCGAAGGCACGTCTTCGGTTTCGGGCTCTCCCATGCGGGCATGCTAGCCCAACTGCGTTGCGTGCGGCAGCGCGGAGATCGGCCGGCGTTCAGCTCAAAGGCGATGGTGAGCGAGCGCCGCCTCGGCGGCAGCGAGCAAATCGCGCGGCGCCGCCGAGCGCGCAAGCACGACCTCGACAAAACCCTGCGCGCGCGCGGCGACCGCGAGACGGGCACTGCTGACGACAACGATCTGCCCACGCAGGCGCTCGATCTGCGGCGCCGGCAACAGGGCAACGAGATTCGCCAGCGCCTCGGCGCTCGACGCGAGCATGATCAGCGGATCGCGCGCGGCATCGAGCGCATCGAAATGTCGACTGGTCAGACGCGGAGCGACGCGCCGGTAGACATGAATCGCTTCTACTTTCGCGCCGCGGCGGCGCAATACAGGCGCAATCAGATTGCGTCCGCCCGGCGCACCGATCAGTGCGATGCGGCGGCCACGCACATGGGCGAATTCGTGCATCGCGAGCAGTCCTTCGCTGTCGCTCCGCTCGGGCGGAATCAGGGCTTCGATGCCGTGCCGCGCCAGCGCACGCGCGGTGCCGGCGCCGAGCGCGAACGCCGTCTCGCGCGCGACGCGCAAGGAAGGTCGCAGATCGAATGCGAATCGAACGGCAGCGGGGCTGGTGAAGATCGCCGCGTGATTTCGAGCGAGCCCAGCGAGCGCGGTGCGTGCCGCATCCGAGGCGAGCGCGCGCAATGCGAGTCCTGGCAGCAGCACCGGTGTGCCGCCGCTCGCCCTTACGCTTCGCGCGAGCGACACGCCCTCGCCGACGGGACGCGTGATGACGATCGTCGCGCCCGCGAAGCGGTTTTGCGCTTTTTTCCACTCTGCGACGTTCACGAAAAGCGTGTCCCGGTATGATTCGCGGCGAGCTCATCCGAGCGGGCGCGTCGGGCGCCGATGCGCCGTAGCGTAACAGGGGGTTGCCATGCGTTTGGGTCTGATAGCCGCCGGGCTATTGGCGGTTTCCGTCTGGCATGCGCCCGCCGCGGCCGCCGAAGCGGTTTCGAACACCGCGGCTCGCGACATGCTTGCCGCTCGTGTCTATGAGGTTGCGCACGAAATCGAGGCGAGTCGCGGTTTGGCATCGCCAACCATCGGCGCAGCGACCGACGTTGCGGAACTTCGCCGCTCCGTCGACACGATGTCCGCCTCGGCCAACAGCGACGCCGCGAAGCGCAAGGCGCTCGGGTTGTCTGCACTGATTGCAAGCCTGGAACGCGCGATCGCTGCGCCGGGTGCAACGCACGGGCCGTTGATTCCGACGCGGCTTCCGGCCGCGCGACGTTTCGATGCGGGAATCTTCGACGGCACGCGCAATGCTTCGTGCGAAAGCGCGCTCGCTCTCGGAACGGACCGCGAGATCGACGCGACGATGATCGCAGGCGGCGAAGTCTGGCTCCGCTTCGACGCGCCCGGGCGCGCGCTTTATCGCGTGAGCACCGATGCGACGCCGCTCGACTCGGAAATCTCCGTTTTCGCGAAATGTCCGGATACCGCGGCCACGAAGCCGCTGGCCTCGAACGACGATGCGTTCGGCCTGGCCGCGACCGCGCCGGTGGACCTGCGCTCGACGCCGGGGCCGTGGTGGCTGCGCGTGCGCAATCTCGGCTCCGCCGGTTCCGTCGCGATCATCACCGGCACTTCAGGCACGATCAGCGGGCGCATCACGGACATCCACACAGGAAACGGAATACCGGATGTGTCTGTCACCGCGTACTCGGCGGA
>DASYJJ010000360.1:0-2282 GCA_035996605.1 Rhodanobacteraceae bacterium | reverse complement strand
AAGATGAGATCGTCGCCGGCAAGAACAACACGGTCGGCGCCGAGCGGCTTCTTTCGCTGAAGGGTGGCGGCACGATCAAGGAAAAACTTCTCGCCCACGACGACAAGCACCATTCGTACAAGTATTCGATCCTCGAAGGCGTTCTTCCGGTCAGCGACTACACGTCGACGATCAGCGTCGCGTCCACGGGCAAGAGCAAGTCGACGGTCACATGGTCCGGCACGTTCAAGCGCAAGGACACCAGCGACAAACCAGCGGCCGACGCCGACGATGCAACCGCGACGAAGACAATCGGCGGGGTCTATCAGGCTGGGCTCGACAACCTCAAGAAAATGGTCGAAGGGAAGTAGCGCTCACGCGCTTTGACACATCACGCGGCTGCCGGCGGACCCACCGTCGGTGGCCGGTCGATGCTGAATGGCAAGATGTCCGGCGCCGCTGCGCCCGCCGAGAGAATGAATGCCATCGCCTGATCGACCGTCCAGTCGGTTGAGATCAGACGCTCGATCGGCACGATTTCGAGATATCCACCGGTTGGATTCGGCGTTGTCGGCACATACACGGCAGCGAGTTCTCGCCCAGACGCATCCTGGAAAACGCGCGTCACGAAGCCGACCGATTTCAGTTCCGGCGATGGAAAGTCGATCAGCACGACACGCTGCGTGCCGGTCGGTTTCTTCTGCAAGAGGCCCATCAGCTTCTTGGTGCCGCTGTAGATCGTGTGCGCAAGCGGGATGCGCTGGATCAGTCCTTCCATCAGGCCGATGATGCGCCGGCCGAATACATGGCTTGCCGCCCAGCCGGTGACATAGAGCGCAGCCACCGTGATGACGAACGCGAAGAGCGACACGAGCCAGCCTTGGTTGAGTCGCCCGATCGTTTCGGGGAACGCATCGGCCAGCGTCGAGAACACGGCCGCGACCCACGGAAGATTCACCTGCGAGAGCAGCGAAAAGATGAACTTGAACACCGCCCACGTCAGCCAGATCGGGATGAACGTCAGAAGTCCGGTCAGCAGATAGCGCTGAATGTACAGAGGTCGCATGCGCGCGCGTCGTCCATGTTAGTGTTTCGCGAGGCGTGCATTATCCGCGGAAATCTCACGCAGCACACGCAAACCGACCGTAGCGTAAGCGACATCGTCCGCACTCGACGTCTGGCGCCACACTTGCGCGGGGTCGCGCTCGTCGCGCCACGACAATCCGCGAATCACGTGCGCTCGGCAGGCGGCGCTCTTCGAAGGCTCAGCACAGTCGCCGGTCCAAACGGCGACGTTGCCGACGACATCGTAGAGGCCATAGCGTGTCGCCGGGAAATGACCCACCGGTGCGGTGTTCGCGAAGCCGTCGTCGCAGGAGTCCACGCTGAAATTGCCGCCGCCGCAACCGCTCGCTACGACGATCGCCTGCGCAACGTGCATCCATTCCTGCTGTGTCGGCAGTCGGTAGCGCTCGCCGGTCTGTCGCGAAAGCCAGTCGACATAGGCTTTCGCGTCCTGCCAAGTGATGCAGACCACCGGATGATCGTCGGTCTGCGCGAATCCGGGAGATTCCCAGCTCAAATCCCTGCGCGCAAAGAGACTTTGCGATTCGCGGCAGCGCGATGGCGGCCGACCGGTCACTTTTGCGAAGCGCTGGTAGGCGGCGCGCGTCACGTCGTTTACGCCGAGCGCATACGCATATTCGAGATGATCGCCAAGGTCGGTTCGCGCGGGAATCACGCTGAGCTCGGGCCCGCCGGCGTCATGAAAACTTCCGCCGTCGCGCAGGAGTTTTGCCGGCCGGTCGATGTCGGCCTGCAATGCACTGGCGTCTTGGCTGTCGAGCTTATTGAGCGCGGGCACCAGCGAAGTCAGGGGTGCGAGCTCGCCGGCATCGAACACACCGTGTCCGTGCTGGCGGCGGAGTTCGATCGCGCCGTGCACGGATGTGCGGTAAGCCGCAAACGCCTTGCTCTTACGCAGCTTCGCCGTGTCCGCAATCGTCACCGCATGCTCGATCGATTCGCTGGCGCCGCTGGCATCGCCATGGTCGATGGCGGCGCCGGTACTCGATCCGAGCGGCGCGAAGAGTCCTTCGATTCCGCGCAGTGCGTCCTGGCGCGTCGGATCCGCGTGGAGCGCGGCAAGATATCGTTCGGCAGCGTTCTTGCCCTTTGGCGTAACGAGATGGCCGTGATCGGTGAGCTCCTTGGCTTCCGCGAGCATTGCATCGACCGCGGCCGCATCGACCGTCGGCGCTTCCGGTGGTTGCGGTTCGCCCGGCGCGACCGCCGCGGTTGCA
>DASYJJ010000359.1:0-2264 GCA_035996605.1 Rhodanobacteraceae bacterium | reverse complement strand
CTTTGGGCTCTCTGCCGGAGGCTCGTAGCCTGCCATCGGTGGAGTCGGGGTCTGACCCATGCAAGGCACGCGCCATCTGAAGGACGATCCGAACCGTGCGATCGGCAGGAAAGCCGGAATATCGGTGGGGACGCGAATTTTCGCCAACTTCGTGTGTAGGCGATGTGAGAAATCCAAACGGTGGGATACCGCGAACGCGTTATCATTGCGGGTCTTAGCGGGTATTGTTCGCATCGAACGTTCAACTAGGCTGCAAGCCTGTCCCTCGTGGCGCAAAGCGTTCCGTCGGCGTTCGTGCAGCATCGTCCAAGGACATGAAAGATGTGCGGAATCGTTGCCGCTGCGTGCCAGCGGGATGTGACACCCATCCTCATTTCGGGTCTCAAGGCGCTGGAATACCGTGGCTACGATTCGGCCGGGATTGCTGTGCTCGAAAACGATCACAGCCTGGCGCGGGTGCGGGCCGCTGGCAAGGTGCGAGAGCTTGAAAGCTTGTACGAAAGTGCCCCGATCGCAGGTTTCACCGGCATCGCGCATACCCGCTGGGCCACGCATGGCGTCCCCAACACGGCCAACGCGCACCCGCATGTCTCGGACGACCGGGTTGCGGTGGTCCACAACGGCATCATCGAAAACCATGCTGAGCTGCGCGAGGAGCTGAAGGCGCACGGGTATCGCTTCGATTCGGACACCGACACCGAAGTGATCGCGCATCTGGTCCATCACGCGATGGACCAAGGCGCCGATCTGCTTCATGCCGTGATCGGCGCGACCCAGCGTCTGCACGGCGCATACGCCATTGCGGTCATGAGCCGCGATGCACCGGGTCACGTCGTCGGCGCCCGGCGCGGCAGTCCTCTCGTCGCGGGCATCGGCGAGGGCGAGACTTTTCTCGGCTCCGACGTGCAGGCGCTGATCAAGGAAACGAGCCACTTCACGTATCTCGAAGAAGGCGATGTCGCCGAGATCACGAGCGACGGTTTGCGTGTCTACACCGCCGACGGAACGCCCATCGAACGGCCGGTGCGCCGCAGCGAGCTGACTGCGGACGCAGTCGAGCGCGGCGAATACCGCCATTACATGCTGAAGGAAATCCACGAGCAGTCGCGCGCGATCGCCGACACGCTCGAGGGCCGCATCGCCGGCGAGCGCGTGTTGCCCAACATCTTCGGCGTCGATTCCGATGCGCTGCTCGCGCGCGTGCGCAACGTGCAGATCATCGCCTGCGGCACGAGTTATCACGCGGGTCTCGTCGCGCGTTACTGGCTCGAAGGCATCGCCGGCATTCCGTGCGAAGTGGAAGTCGCCAGTGAGTACCGCTATCGGCGCGCTGTCGTTCAGGACGGCACGCTGTTCCTTGCCGTTTCGCAATCCGGCGAAACCGCGGACACGCTGGCCGCGTTGCGCGATGGAAGGCAGCGCGGATATCTCGGCTCGCTCGCGATATGCAATGTGCCCGAATCGAGCCTGGTGCGCGAATCGGATCTGGTGCTGATGACGCGCGCCGGTCCAGAAATCGGCGTCGCATCCACCAAGGCGTTCACGACCCAACTCGCCGCGCTGGCGCTGCTCGTGCTCGAGCTTGCGCGCCTCAATGGCCTGGCTCCTGCGAAATACGCGCGGCTCGTCAACGAGCTTTCGACGTTACCGCGCGTGGTCGGTGAAGTGCTGCAGCTCGAGCCAGCGATTGCCAAGCTCGCGGAGCGTTTCGTGCCCAAGCACCACGCGCTCTTTCTCGGCCGCGGCGTGCACTATCCGGTTGCGCTCGAAGGCGCACTCAAGCTCAAGGAAATCTCGTACATCCATGCCGAAGCCTATCCGGCCGGTGAGCTCAAGCACGGACCACTCGCGCTGGTCGACAGCGACATGCCGGTCATCGCCGTCGCGCCGAACAATCAGTTGCTGGAAAAACTCAAATCCAATCTCGAGGAAGTGCGTGCGCGCGGCGGCGAGCTTTTCGTGTTCGCCGATACGGACGTGCCGATCCGCCAGGATGGCGCGCGCGGCGCAGTGATCAGGGTTGCGTCCGGTGGCAATCTGATCGCTCCTGCGGTCTTCACCGTGCCGCTTCAGATGCTCGCCTATCACGTCGCGGTGCTGCGCGGCACCGACGTGGATCAGCCGCGCAACCTGGCCAAGTCGGTCACGGTCGAATAGATCCGGTCTGGGCAGAGCGGCTGTGCTGGTAACCGTTGCACAAACCTTGTTCGATGCAGACGATCGACCGATTCGCGTCGGTTTCGCGAACGCGTCGGTTGCCCGAT
>DASYJJ010000358.1:0-1706 GCA_035996605.1 Rhodanobacteraceae bacterium | reverse complement strand
TTCCGCGACGTCATTGCCTCCCTGCCTGCGCAGCGGCTCCTCCCTGGGCATTGGCGTCGCGGATTTCTGATTCTTCCGGTCCTCCCCGCAGGTTTCGTTCGTACGCGCGCGTCGACACGAGCAGCCAGCGTCATTTCGCTGACAACCTGACGGAATCGCGATGCGCAAAAAGGGCGCGATGCTTGCGAAAGTGCGAATCCTGCGCGCGTTGGGTCCCGGCATCACGACGGGTGCCGCGGACGACGATCCGTCCGGCATCGCAACGTATTCGGTCGCCGGTGCGCAACTCGGCACAACGATGTTGTGGACCGCATGGCTCACCTGGCCGTTGATGGGCTGCGTGCAGATGATGTGCGCGCGCATCGGCATGGTGACCGGAATGGGACTCGCCGGTGCGCTGCGCGAGAAATTTCCGCGATGGCTGGTCGGTATTTTCGCGCTCGCGCTGCTCATCGCCAACACGGTAAACATCGCCGCGGACCTGGCCGGCATGGGCGATGCGGCCGAAATGCTTGGCGCGGGGCCCTCGCAGTTTTACGAGGCGTTGTTCGGGTTCGGCATCTGCTTTGCAACCGTGCGCCTGCGTTATCACCAGATCGCCGGCGTTCTCAAGTGGCTCGCGCTGGCGTTGTTCGCGTACGTCATCACGGCTTTCGTCGTCAAGCCGGATTGGTCCGAAGTGCTGCGCTCGACGTTTGCGCCATCCTGGCCAAACGGCCACGCTGCTTGGGCGACGCTCGTCGCGATCCTCGGCACGACGATCAGTCCGTATCTCTTTTTCTGGCAGGCAGGCCAGGAAGTCGAAGAAGAGAAAGCAATGGGCCGCCGTCTGCTCGCCGCGCGACAGGGCGCCACGATGTCGGAAATCGTCGGCCGCCGCGTCGACATCGGTATCGGCACGTTCTTCTCGAACCTCGTGATGTTCTTCATCATCCTGACGACGGCAGCAACACTGCATCGCGCCGGCCAGACGGATATCGCGACGACCAAGCAAGCGGCTGAAGCGCTGCGTCCTCTGGCGGGCAATCTTGCGTATCTGCTCTATACGGTTGGCATCATCGGCACAGGGCTGCTAGCGATTCCCACGCTCGCCGGTTCCGCGGCGTATGCGTTCGCCGAGACGTTCGGTTGGGCTTATGGCCTCGACAACAAGTTTCGTCAAGCGGTGTCGTTCTACGCGGTGTTCATCGTCTCCACCGTGATCGCCATTGTCGTCGACTTCATCGGAGTCGATCCGATCAAGGCGTTGTTCTGGTCAGCCGTAGTGAACGGTGTGCTGGCGCCGTTTCTACTGGTCTGCATCTACTTCATCGCCAGCGATCACCGCATCATGCTCGGGCAGCCGAGCTCTCCGATCACGCGCCTGGTGGTCGCCGCGACGACGCTGATCATGTTCGGAGCCTGCGTCGGGATGTTCGTGTTTTAACGACGCACGCGACGTCCTGCTTCGTTTCGCTTCGGGTCGCGAATCAAGCACCCGAGCCTTGCCCGCACGCGCGACGAGGCACAGAATCTGCCGACGTCGCGGATGCCCGCGGGCTGCAACTCTTCGCTGCCCGGATGCATCTCACGATCGACGCGCGTCGTGCGCGGGGCCATGGCTTTTTCCAGAGGGGAGACTGTCCGATCATGGACACTATTGCATTCGCTTTTCGCTCTCTCATCAAGTCGCCGGTGTTCAGCCTGGTGGCGATTCTGGCGCTGGC
>DASYJJ010000357.1:0-3254 GCA_035996605.1 Rhodanobacteraceae bacterium | reverse complement strand
GCGTGGGGCCACTCGCGCATCACCGAGCTCGTGCTCGGCGGCACCACGCGATATCTTTTCCAGTCGAGTGATCTGCCGCTGCTGGTCGCGCACTGACCCGAAATCACGTTCCATTGCAGCACGATCGCGAATCGTCGATCGCGAAAGGTGATCCGCATGCCCGAACTCGCGATCCCAGCGGTACCGACACTCCAAGGTTCACGAGTGCGATTGCGTCCGCTCTGCATCGGCGACGCCGGCGATTTTTTCGCGCTCCACTCCGATCCTCGCGTGATGCGCTACTGGAGTCATCCGCCGTGGACCGAGCGCGCACAGGCGATCGCGCGCATCGAACAGCTCGAACGCGATCGCGCGAACGCCGAGTTCTACACATGGGCGACGACGCTCGATGGCGCAGACCGGATGATCGGCACGATTTCGCTGTTCGCGATCAGTCGCGGGCAATTTCGCGGCGAAGTCGGTTATGCGCTCGCCCCCGCTCTCTGGGGCAGCGGTTATGCGACCGAAGGTTTGCGCCTCGCGATCGACTTCGCGTTCGACACGATCGGTCTGGCGCGACTCGAAGCCGACGTCGATCCGCGCAACACACCTTCGTGTCGTGTCGTGGAACGGGCGGGCTTTCAACGCGAAGGACTGCTGCGCCAACGCTGGCATGTCGCCGGCGAAGTGACCGATTCGGCGATCTATGGACTCCTTCGCGATGAGTATGTCGCGGCCACTTGAGCCACGATTGCCTCAATTCTTGATCTTTTGTTTCGAGTTCCTGTGGCGCGGAGGGAAAAGCGCCCCTCACCCTACCCTCTCCCGCAAGCGGGAGAGGGGACGATGTGTCACCGAACGTTCGCGAACGCGAGCGTCATGTCGAGCATGCGGTTCGAAAAGCCCCACTCGTTGTCGTACCACGAAAATACCTTGACCATCGTTCCGCCCATCACGCGCGTCTGCGTCGCGTCGTAGATCGACGATAGCGGGTTGTGGTTGAAGTCGACCGACACGAGCGGTTTGCGATTTATGCCGATGATGCCCTTGAGCTTGCCCTTGCTCGCCTCTTCGATCGCGGCGTCGATTTCGGCATTGGACGTTGCGCGCTTGGCAACGAAGACGAGGTCGACGAGCGAAACGTTGATCGTCGGCACGCGGATCGACAGACCGTCGAGCTTGCCGTTGAGCTCCGGCAACACGAGTCCGACCGCGGCGGCGGCGCCGGTCTTGGTCGGAATCTGCGACATCGTCGCGGAGCGCGCGCGGCGCAGATCCTTGTGGAACACGTCGGTCAATACCTGATCGTTCGTGTACGCGTGGATCGTGGTCATGAGCCCGTGCACGATGCCGATCTTCTCGTGCAGCACTTTCGCCAGCGGCGCGAGGCAGTTGGTCGTGCACGAGGCGTTCGAGATGACCGTGTCGCCGGACTTGATCTTGTCCTCATTGACGCCGTAGACGAACGTCCCGTCGACGTCCTTTTCGCCGGGCGCAGAGATGATCACCTTCTTCGCGCCCGCGACGATGTGCGCGCCGGCTTTCGCCTTCGATGTGAAAAGTCCGGTGCACTCGAGCACGACGTCGACACCGAGTTCCTTCCACGGCAACTTGGCCGGGTCGCGTTCCGCGCAGACCTTGATCTTGTCGCCGTTGACGACAAGATCGCCTCCCTCGACGCCGACCTCGCCCGGGAACTTGCCGTGCGCGGTGTCGTACTGGGTCAGGTGCGCGTTGGTCTCGGCGTCGCCGAGGTCGTTGACCGCGACGATGCGGATCTCGCTATTGCGCTTGGCCTCGTACAGCGCGCGCAGCACGTTGCGACCGATGCGACCGTAGCCGTTGATGGCGACCTTTACTGCCATGAGCGTTCCTCCGGGATGCGACAAAAGCAAGGTCGCGCATTCTACCGGTACTCAATTTGATGCGCACGGAGCCATTCGCCAGGAGCCAATCCAGTCAGTGCCCGGCGGCGCCTCCGCTTCGCTCGGATCGGCGCGCTTGGCGTCTTGGTGCGTAGCAGTAGATGTCGTGCAGGGTCCCGATGATCTGCCGCACGTCGGCCTCGTCGACAGGACACATCGCAAGCGCCAGAGTCACGCGATCGCACTCGCAGTGCGGCCTGCGCTCGCGAAGATCGGCGGGCGCTACGGTGCATCGGTCAAGATCGTCGAGGTGCCGCCGGGTCCGCCGGTGCTGGCGCCGATCGTCGCAGAGATTTACTGCCCGAGTCCTCGACGATCCGATCTTTGAGGGCCTTGCCGTGTCGCTGATCTTCGGAATCATCGTCTCGACGGTATTGACCCTGCTCGTCATCCCGCTCTTGTACTACGCTTGGCAGGCGCGCAGGAAATTTGCGCCGGAAGCGGCGGCAGCAACATAAGGAACTGCCCGATGGGCGAAAACGAAAGCATCCGGGTGACGATCACGCAGGAATCCGACTACGAATTCCGCGTGCGCTTCGATGACACCGCGCTCGGCGAACTCACTGCCGACGAATCGCCGCCGATCGGCCGCGGCGCCGGCCCGGATCCGGCGCGCCTGCTCGCGGCGTCCATCGGCAATTGCCTCAGCTCGAGCATGCTGTTTGCGCTGCGCAAGTTCAAAAACCAGCCCGGCACGATTGTCACGCGCGTGCGTGCCGATACGACGCGCAATGCGCGCGGCCGCCTGCGCATCGCGCGCATCGCGGTGGAGATCCAACTCGCCGAAACTGCCGCGTCCTATGCGCAGGTCGAGCGCATCCTGGCCCAGTTCGAGGATTTCTGCACGGTGACCGAGAGCGTGCGTGCCGGCGTTCCGGTCGAGGTCAGCGTACGCGACGCATCGGGCGCGACGGTGCACACGTCCGATCGTTCCGCATGAGCGCGCACGGCGATCCGATCGTCCGCAGCTTCCATCACGCGGAGACAGGAACGTGGACGCACGTCGTCGTCGATTCCGCGACGCGGCATGCTGCGATCATCGATTCGGTGCTCGACTTCGACCCTGCGTCGGGTCTGATCCGCACGGACAGCGCGCAGCGTGTGCTGGAGTATGTCGCGACGGCGGAACTGCACGTCGAATGGGTGCTCGAAACGCACGCACACGCCGACCATCTGTCCGCGGGCGCATGGCTTTGCGAGCGCACCGGCGCGAAGCTCGGCATCGGCGCCGGCATCGTCGACGTGCAGCGCGCGTTCCAGCGCCTGCTCGCTCTCGACGAAGACTTTCCGACCGACGGCTCGCCGTTCGACAGCCTGTTCGCGGACGGCGAGTCGTTTCGCGTCGGTGAT
>DASYJJ010000356.1:0-2386 GCA_035996605.1 Rhodanobacteraceae bacterium | reverse complement strand
GTATCCCGATCTCAATTTCTGCACCGTCGATGGCAAGGCCGCGCACACACTCGTCGACCGCAAGTGGTACGAGGAAACCTTCATTCCCACCGTGCAGCAGCGCGGCGCCGCGATCATCAAGGCGCGCGGTGCTTCATCCGCAGCATCCGCGGCATCCGCGGCGATCGATCACATGCACACGTGGGTGCACGGCACTGTCGAAGGCGACTGGGCGTCGATGGGCATTCCGTCGGACGGCTCGTACGGCATCAAGCCCGGCGTGATCTACGGGTATCCGGTCACCGTCAAGAACGGCCGACCCGCGATCGTACCGGATCTCGAGATCAACGCGTTCTCGCGCGAGCGCATGGATGCGACAGACAAGGAATTGCGCGAGGAGCGCGCCGGCGTCGAGCATTTGTTCGCCAAACGCTGAACATCACTTCTTCCGCCGCGCGGAAGAAGTCGCCCGCAGGGTAAGTGCGAACGGCCTTTCGCCCTAGACGGACGGCGCCGCTGCTCTATTCGCCTCTCCCGCTTCGCGGGAGAGGCCGCCCGAAGGGCGGGTGAGGGGGCTTTTCGTCCCAACCGCGTTACAGCTCGCCGCGCGAAGTCGCCCCGCGTCCCTCGCTTTTTTCCAGCCGAGCATGGCGGATTCCTCGCCGTTTCTTCGTATCAATGGGTTGGCACCGATGCCAACGCAGCGCGCGCTGCGTTTTCGCCAATCCACGAGAGAACCATGCACTGGTACCTGCAGGTCCTGAAGAAATACAGGCAATTCGAAGGTAGGGCGCGTCGCAGCGAGTATTGGTATTTCACGCTATTTCATATCTTCATTCTTCTTGCTCTCATGCTCGTCGACGTCGTGTTTCGCAAGATGATCGGATTGCATTTCAATCCATTTTCAACCCTGTATGGCCTCGCGGTCATGGTCCCGAATATTGCCGTGAACGTTCGCCGACTCCACGACACGGATCGCAGCGGCTGGTGGCTCCTGCTCGCGCTGGTTCCGCTGGTCGGCCTTGTGCTGATCGTGTTCCTGGTCGAGGACAGCATGACCAGCACGAATCGATACGGCCAGAATCCCAAGCTGGAAATCGCTTAGGTTCATCTGGCGGTTCGACTCCGGTTGCGGGTCTTGCGCGATTGCTGAGGCCGGTCGCAGGCCGATTGTCCGGATGTCGCGGCAAAGCCGTATTGAATTCCACAAGGAGTATGACGAGTTGCCGCCGCTTCGCGTGTGGCGCTTTGCCATTCCAGCAATCCGGGTCGCCGCTGCTGCAGCTCCGCGCAATGGGCCGCCAAGCAGACTGATCGCGCTGGGAAATCTCGATGAGGAGAACACGGGATGTTGACCTTTCTCGCCAACTGGTTCCGGGTGGCCGACCGAGGGTCGCGGTCCAGTACCGATGTCGCGGCGGCCGAGACATCGATCGCGTTCAAGCCGGCGCTGATCGATGAGCTGCGGTCCGAGCACCGCGAGCTGGTGCACCTGTACAAGAGCCTGGTTAGCACTCATCAACGCGGCGATTTCGATGCCGCGGTATCGAATCTGAAACGCTTCACGTATGCGTTGCGCGCGCATCTGCTCAAGGAAAACTTGCATCTCTACGTCTACCTCAGGCACGCGCTTCGGGACGATCCGGAATCGAGCGCGCTGATGGCGAGCATGCGCGTCGAAATGGGCAAGATCGGTCGCGTGCTGAATGATTTCGTCACGCGTTACACGTCGTCGCCCTGGGATCTGGAAGTCCGCCAGGATCTCGGCGGCGAGCTCAACAAGATTGCCGAAGTGCTGATGGTGCGGATCGACCAGGAAGAAGAAGTGCTCTATCCGATGTACCTGCATCCGAGCCGCTACCGATAGAGCCCGTGACGCCAACGCTTCTCGAGCAGTCGAGGCGCCTTTCCGCTTGCCGGGTCGGCACGGGTCGATCGCATGCGGCGTTCGCGGCCGGACTTCGGATTTGAGCCATGCGCACGCTGTTTCAACCATCTTCGCAATACGCCACCGCTGATTCGCTGACCACGTCGGAAATCCTGCTGATCCGCGACAGCTACGACCGCGTATCGGTCGGACTTCGTTTCTCGCGAAATTTCTATGGGCGGCTTTTTGAAATCGCGCCAGAGCTTCGCCGCCTCTTCCCCAAAGATCTTTCCGCGCAGGTGCGCAAGCTCACCGAAATGCTGACGTCGATGGTGGAAAAGCTCGACCGCCCACGCGAGCTTGCGACGTTGCTCGAATCGCTCGGTGAACGTCATCGCGGCTACGGCATCTCGGCGCATCACTTCGCGCCGGTTGGTCGCGCGCTTTTCGACACCCTCGCGAGCGAGCTGGGTCCGAGCTTCGACGAGCCGACATGTCGCGCGTGGATCGCGCTGTACGCGTTGTGTTCGTCGTGGATGC
>DASYJJ010000355.1:0-1598 GCA_035996605.1 Rhodanobacteraceae bacterium | reverse complement strand
CAAGGACCGCGACGAATATCTCGCGCTGTACCGCGGCAGCGAGGATGCGATCTGGCGCGGCGATGCATCGACCAACTACCTCATTTCCGAAGTCGCGCCCGAAAGCATCAAGCAGATAAGCCCCGACGCGCGCATCATCGTGATGCTGCGCCCGCCCGTCGAGATGATGCATTCCTATCACAGCGAACTCGTGCGTCATCATCACGAGGACATCCTCGATTTCCACCAAGCCGTGGCGGCCAGCGCGGATCGCCGCAACGGCTTGCGCATTCCGCCGGCTACCGGCGTGCCCAAGTGCCTCGACTACTTCGCGATCAGCCGATTCGCGCCCCAGGTCGAATGCTATCTGCGCGTGTTTGGGCCAGACGCCGTCAAAATCGTGCTGCTCGAGGATATGGCGGCCGCGCCGGCAGAGACGCTTCGCGAAGTTCTACGATTTCTCGGCGTCGAGGGATCTCCGCAAGAAGAAATGCGCATCCACAACGAGACGCCGCGACATGGTCTTCTCGAGCGTATCGTCAAGCGGATATACGGGCGCGACAGCGTGAAACGGCTCACCCAAATGCTGTTGCCTTACGAGGATCGACGGCGCCTGCTCGCGTTGTTGCGGCGTACCGAACGTGGCATCGCGCGCGCGGATCCTCGCGACGAGGCGCTGCGTCAATCGTGCAGGAGCGACGTCGAGCGCCTGTCCGCTCTCATCGGACGCAATCTCGGCCACTGGCAACCGCCCCTGCGCTGAGTCCCGGGACAACTTCATTGCGGCCGCGGTCAAACGACTGGATCATTCCACAACATCATCCGGCGATTCGACTGCATAACCCCTCGCTTTCAGTTTGGCGAGATAGCCATCTTTGGCGAGCAGATCCGCGATCGGCAAGCGCGCGAATGTCACTCGGTTCTTGCCGAGCGCAGCGGATGCCGCGTCGAGCCAGACGTTTTCAATGCGATCTGGAAGATCGGCGACGCCGTGTTCCCGCGCCATGTCGGTGCCGGTAACCGCCGCGATGCAGGCTTCGCGCTGATCGCTGTCGGGAAGCCTGCGCAGCGCATCGACATCGCCGGTCGCCCACGCGTTCGCGCGCCCGGTCATCGCATCGAGATCGCCGTCGATGCGATCGAGCGTCTTGCGAAAACAGTCGAGATCTTCCATCGCGCCCTGCTTGAATTCCTTGACGGCCGCGCGCGGATCGTCCACTTGCACCGTGTACACCGGCGCCACAGTCTCGAGCTTCGCGCGCTTGGCCGCATCGCGCACGACATCGCCCGTGATGTCCGAGCGCGTCAGACCGGCTTTTCGGATCGCTTCGTTCCAGAGCTCGATCGCTGCGAAGATGGGTCGCCACGTTTCGATGTTCCTGCCGCGACCGGCACCGAAATATTTTGTCTTCAGCGCGTTCCACCGCGCATAGAGATCCGGCGGAACGACCTGTTGCAAAGTCGCGTGATCGGGATTGTCGCGAACGCCGACCAGCGCCGGCAGCAGGCGCAGCTTGCCGAAGAACCCGATGTTGGCGTCCACTTTGATGCGCGGCGGATCGAGCACTTCCTCGGAGTCCGCGATCGCTTCCTCGACTTCCTTCGGCTGCCAGTGGATG
>DASYJJ010000354.1:0-7413 GCA_035996605.1 Rhodanobacteraceae bacterium | reverse complement strand
GTGGGCCACACCAGATAACCGGTCAACGCGAGCGCGCTGCCGATCGCCGTCGCGACGCCGCGCGCGATCATCGTGCCGCCGGGTGCGATTCCGTCGAACGAGAGCAGGATCACAACGAGGCCGGTGAGGAACGCGACGCCGATGCCGTAGTGCACGGTGGTCAGCAGGCGGAATCCGATGCAGAGCAGAGCCAGCAGCGCGAGCCGTTCCCATTCGCTGCCGAAGGCGTAATGCACGAGCGCAGTCGTCAGCACGAGTCCCAGCATCGTGCCGGCGACCCGCAGCAGTCCGAAACTGAAAGTGCCGGCGAAATCAGGTTTCAGCACGATCGCGGTCGTCATCGGTATCCAGTAGCCGTGCGGCAGACCGCTCATGCGTTCGCCGGCAACCGCGGCCGCGAGGCATACGCCGCAGCGGATCGCGTGCCGGAACGCGATCGACGAAAACGTAAGATTCGCGCGCAGGATCGCCAGCGCATTGCGCTGACGCAGCGCACGCGGCAGACGCGCTTCGGCAGCTTCGGCACGCAATTCGCCGCGGCTGCCGGCGAAATCGGCGTTGCGCAGCGCTGCGCGCAGCTGGCCGGCGAGACCATTGGCGCGCGCAAGTGCAATCGTGAGCTTGCGCTGCGTGCGACGATCGGGCGTTTTCGCCGCGATATCCTCGAGCGCGGCGAGCGCCGAATCGAAACCCTCCATCGCGGCCGAAGCCGCAAGCGGACTCGCGCCGCGCTCCAACGCGTCGGCAAGCGCAAGCAGCGTGCGCGCAGTGTATTCGCGCAGACGCGTGATGGTTGCTTTTGCATCCGCGTCGTCGATCATCGAATCGAGATCGCCGATGGCCAGCAGTTCGCGCCGGACGCGTTCGACGATGCCGGCGAGTACGCGGAACGTCTCCATCGCTTCACCGCGCGCGCGATGCGCGCCGTGCAGCAGGCTTTCAACATCGAGCAGCGCTTGTGTGACTGGAGGCGCCTGTGCGTGATCGGTCGCCTGGCGTGCGTTGCTCGCGAGCTGCACACAGAGCGCGGCCAGTGCGTGGCGTTCCGGTCGATATCGCTGCAATGGCCACGCCGCGATGGCGAGCAGCATCTGCAGCACGCCGCCGGCGCAGATCAGGAGCGCGGCATCGAGCGCTTCGGCCGCCGGGCGCGGCGTCGCGGCGGTAACGACGAGAAGGATCATGCTGGTCAATCCGGCCCGTCCCGCGTTCGGTCCGAGCGCAACGAGAAGGCCACCGGCGATGCCCCAGACGAGCGCGGCGATCGTCATGGCCGGCGTGCTCGTCGCGAGAACGCTGCCGGCGAATGCCGATATCCCCGCGGCTATCGCCGTCAGCAGCATGCGCTGCATGCGCAGACGATACGGGCCCGGTTGATCGAGAAACATCGTGTTCAATGCGCCGGCCGCGATGCCAAGGCCAATGCCGGCGTGGTCGGTCGCGATGCCGATGCCGAGTGGTACGACGACCGCGGCCGTGTTGCGCAGCGCGACGCGCAACGGCACATCGCGGGGTTTCAGCTCAAGCAGGGTGCGGAGCATGCGCGGCAGTAGACGCGGGTTTGCGGGTGCGGCGCAACCTTCTCTTTCGTTCGCGACGGAGTGAAGACCCGCTGGGATGTCGGATCGCGAAAGCGGGACTCCGCGAAAACTCAACCCCGGTATTTCTCCGGCGCGGGATTCACGTGGCCGCACGCCTTGCAGGTGCGCGCGTCGAGAGAGCGATAGAAGCGGTCGAATACAGCCGGGAAATCCGTCTCGATATTGCCGAGCGTGAAGAATTCTTCGTAGAGCTTATGGTTGCAGCGTTCGCAGAACCAGAGGAGACCGTCCTTCTCATGCGGCAGACGCTTGCGTTCGATGACTAGCCCGACCGATTCGGGCATGCGTTGCGGGGAATGCGGCGTGCGCGGCGGAAGATAGAAAATTTCGCCAGCGCGAATCGGAATATCTTTCGTGCGACCATCCTCCTGCACTTTCAGCACCATCTCGCCTTCGAGCTGGTGGAAGAATTCGGGGCCTTCGTCCCAGTGGTAGTCGGTGCGGGCATTGGGTCCGCCGACGATCATGACAATGAAGTCGCCGTCGACGATGCACTTGTTTCCGACTGGCGGCTTGAGGAGATGGCGGTGCTCGTCGATCCAGCGCTTGAGGTCGAACGGAGGCGTGAGTGTCATCGACGAATTGTAGCGCTTTCCGCCGCAACGGCTCGCGGGCTGTCGATCTTGCTTCGACCTTTCGGCGCAGCGTCGGGCAGCGTTGCGCGTTTGTCTACCGATCGATGTACGGAGCGGAGAAGCAATGAGCTACGTCGGCAGCACCGCAACGCACTTGAGCTCGATGGCGATCTGCGTCGGCAACGCGGTGATGCCGAGGGTTGTCCGGCACGGCGCGGTCGCGGGATCGCGAAAATATTCTGCGTAGACGCGGTTGTATGCGGCGAAATCGCGCGCCATGTCGGTCAGGAACACGGTGACGTCGACGAGATCCTCCCAGCGTGCGCCGCTCGCTTCGAGGACCGCTCGCACGTTGGCGAACACCTGCCGGCATTGGGCTTCGATGTCGTAAGCAATCAACCGGCGCTCGCCGTCGTAGACGTTGCCGGGGATCTCGTTCGATCCCGGCGTGCGTGGACCCACGCCCGAAAGAAACAGCAATTGCCCGACGCGTCGCGCGTGCGGATAAGCCCCCACGGGTGCGGGCGCGCCGGTCGTGCGGACGGGCTCGTTCATCGTGTGCGGTTCAGTGCGAGCCGCCGGCCGTGGCCGCGCCCTCGACGGTGACGTCCGCGCGGTACAGCGTGCGGTTCGCTTCGTTGGTGCTGGCGATGTGGTACGTGCCAGGCCGAAGGTAAAGACTCGCCTGCGTCACGCCGTGGCTGCCCATGATGAGCCGATCTTCGAGGCGTTCGGCCTTCTCGACCGGATTCAGCACGAGGCGATCGGCTGGAATCGAATCTTCACCCTCGTCGGCGTAGCGCGCCTCGATCAGGCACGGATACTGGTCCTGACAGTACTGGCTGCCGCTCACCGCGTAGGGCTTGCGAAGGCCGCCGAGGTCGAGCCAGGTCGGGCGATCGCTCTGAATCACGTCGGGTGGAAAGGTCACGCTGACGTCGTAGGCCTTGGGTCTCAGCGACCACGGCGTGTCGTTCTTGTCGACGAATACGATCGGCGCCGCAGGCTTCAGCGCATCGATGATGGCGTGATAGTACGGATGATTTTCGGTTCCAGGCGGATGCTCGATCAGCATCGTCTGCTCGACGGTGAGCGGATCGATGCCCGAAAGCTTGTGGAAATGCTGCGCCATGCTCGAGCCGCCGAGATAGCGGCCGTTTTCCTGGATATGCGCGTAGCCCGCGTTGACCACGACGCGTGCGTTCGGATCGTTCTTGAACACACGCTCGTAGAGATTCTTGGCCTGGTCGTACTCTCGCACGTCGCCGTTGCCTTCCTTCTCGGATTCGTATCCGATGACCTTGAAGCCGAGCTTGAGCGCGGTGCGCACCATTTCGGCACTGATCGGCTCCATCGTGTAGAAGCCGCTCTTCGCGATTGGATAGCCGCGCTTCTGCAGATCGGTGTCGGTGGAGTAGACCGTTTCTGCGGCGAAATAGTCGTAACCGTCGGCGCGCAGCTTCGGCAGCAGTTGCACGGTCAGCGTGCGCGTTAGCGGTACGTTGTGCGCTTCGTTCAAGAAGATTGCCTTGCGGCCCTTGGCGAGCGCCGCGATTTCATCCAGCGCAGGCTTTGCGGAATAACCCGACGAAAGCGGCGAGGGCGCATCGTCGTGGCTTGGCAGCTGGCGGATCGAATATGCGTCGTGTGCGCCGGGATAGTCGCCGACGAAACTCTGGTACCAGCTCATGTACTGGCCGAACACGACGCGGAACGCGTGGTTCGGATCGCCACGGTAGGCATCGCGCATCGCCTTGAACTGGGCGAGCAAGCCGTTGCGTTTGAGCGCTTCGGCGTACACCTTTTCGGATTTATCGAATGCGACTTTCTGCTCCTGCTGCCACTGGTAGGGCGACAGTTGTTCTTCGGCCGCGAATGCGGCGGAAAATGTGAGTGAGCCGGCAAGGAGCAAGGCAAAACGCATCGATTCCTCCTGTCGTGGCCTGCGCGGCCGGATATCAAGGTGTCCGATCATCGAGGGCAGCGATCGCCGCTGCTGCCGATGTCGTGGTTTGCACGCGCCCGTCGATATTGAGTCCGAGATCGCGAACGAGCCCGTCGTCCAGCCCGTAGATCCAGCCGTGCACGCTGAGCGGCTGACCGCGGTCCCACGCATCCTGCACGACCGTGGTCTGACATACGTTGACGGCTTGCTCGATTACGTTGAGCTCGCACAGTCTGGCATGGCGCGCCGACGGATCGGCGATGCGCTGCAACGCTTCGGCGCGCTTGTGCATCACGTCGCCGACGTGGCGCAACCAGTTGTCGACGAGCCCGAGCCGCCGATCTTCGAGCGCTGCGAGCACTCCGCCGCAGCCGTAGTGGCCGACGACGAGGATATGTTCGACCTTGAGGACATCGACCGCGAACTGGATCGCGCTGATGCAGTTGAGATCGGTGTGCACCACGACGTTGGCAACATTGCGGTGCACGAACACCTCGCCCGGCGCCATGTCGATGATCTGGTTTGCCGGCACGCGCGAGTCCGAGCAGCCGATCCAGAGATATTTCGGCGCCTGCTGTTCGCTGAGGCGCCGGAAATATTCCGGATCGCGCAGGCGCAGCCCGGCTGACCAGACCCGGTTGCGTTCGAGGAGGTCTTTCAGATTGGACATGACAGGCTGCCAGACGCCGCGGCATGCGAGCGATGGATGTCGGTGGATTCCGTTGCCGATCTTGCGTTCATCGCGCGTGGCCTCGCAGCTGAATGCACACGTTCTTCGACTCAGTGAAGAAGCGTAGCGCATCGACGCCGCCTTCGCGGCCGACTCCGGAGTTCTTCACGCCGCCGAACGGCGTGCGCAGGTCGCGCAAGAGCCAGCAGTTGATCCAGACGATGCCGAATTCGAGTTCGGCGGCGACGCGGTGCGCGCGATCGAGATTTGTGGTCCACAGCGATGCGGCGAGTCCGTATCCGGTGCCGTTCGCGATGCCGACGGCCTCGTCGTCGTCGTCGAACGGAATCAACGTGACGACCGGGCCGAAGATTTCTTCCTGATTGGTCGCGCTGCCGGGCGCGACGCCTTCGATCACGGTCGGTTGGACGAACCAGCCATCTGCGCAGCGTCCACCGACCTTCACGGTCTCGCCGCCGCAAAGAAGCTTGCCGCCTTCTTCGCGCGCGCGCGCAATGCAGCCGACGACCTTTTCGAAGTGCGCCGCGGAAACCAGCGCGCCGAGATCGGTTGCCGGATCTTCCGGATCGCCGACACGCAGCGCACGTACGCGCGAGAGGTAGCGTTCCTTGAATCGCTCGTAGATCGAACGCTGCACGAGGAGGCGCGAGCCGCACAGGCAGATCTCGCCCTGATTGGCGAAACCCGAGCGTACGATCGTGTCCAGATTTGCATCGCTGAAATCGAAATCGGCGAAAACGATCGCGGGATTCTTGCCGCCGAGCTCGAGCGAGAGTTTCTTGAACTTCGGAGCGGCCGCCGCGGCGATCGTGGCACCGGTGCGCGTACTGCCCGTGAACGAAATGGCCTTCACCAGCCGATGTTCGACCAGCGGCTGGCCGACACCGGGACCAGTACCAAGAACGATGTTGAACACGCCGGGCGGAAATCCGGCTTCGATCGAAAGCTCGCCGAATCGCGCAGCGGTGCACGGCGTGATTTCGGAGGGTTTCGCGACGACCGCATTGCCTGCCGCGAGTGCGGGTGCGATTTTCCAGGTGAAAAGATAAAGCGGCAGGTTCCACGGAGAAATGCACGCGACCACCCCGAGCGGCTGGCGCAACGTGTAGTTGAGCGCGCGATCCTCCATCGGATGCGCTTCGCTTGGCCATTGCGTGATCGCCGCGGCGAAGAAGCGAAGGTTCGATACCGCACGCGGTATGTCGAGGCTGCGCGCGAGCTTGATGGTTTTCCCCGCATCCCGCGATTCGAGCTTTGCGAGTGCTTCGAGATCGCGCTCGACGAGATCGGCGAGTCGATTCAGGAGTCGTGCGCGTTCTTCGGCGGGCGTCGCGGCCCAGGCCGGTGCTGCGCGGACAGCGGCGGCGACTGCGGCATCGACATCTGCCGCGTCCGAGTCCGGACAATGTGCGAACACGGCTGCCGTCGCGGGTTCGAATACGTCGAGATAGCGGCCGCGTTGCGGCGCGACGACGCGGCCATCGATCAGATTGCCCAACGTTTGCATAGGTTTCACACCGCCAAGCTTAGCCGGTTTGGGGCGGCTTCCGCCTTGCGCCGCATCGAAAACACGGCGCGGGACCGGGCAATTGGAAGGATGGCGAGCGAACTCGGCCAACGCTATAGTTTCGCCATGTCACTGCGCCGTGCTGTGCTCCTTGCATTCGCGATTTACGTCGTGCCCGTGTGTGCACAGAATCCCGCGTTGCCGCAGCGAGATGACGTGTTGGCTGACGAGTCTTCTGATTCCACGAACGGGCCCGTTTCGTGCAGAACGGACCAGGATTGCCCTGCGTTGGCATGCGGTCCCTGCACGCCCGGAACGCCGATCACGAAAGAGGTTCTCCAGGGTCCCGAGTGCGCCGTGAATCCGTGCCTCAACGCGAAGGCCGTATGCAACGCGCAGTACGTATGCGTGGTTGGACCAGGGACGATGAAGAATCCTGCGGTCTGGAAACGTCCATCGGACTGACGCGCTTCGTTGCCGCCCGCAATGAGGCGTTCAATTCACAGCGACTGCATGCGCCCGCCGTCGACCGGTACGTTGATGCCATTGATATAGCCGGCTGCCGGCGTTGCGAGAAACGCGATCACGTTCGCGATTTCTTCGGGTTCGGCGAAACGTCCGAGCGGAACCGTCGCTAGCATCGCCTGCGCGATTTCGGACTCCTGCTTGCCGGTCGCCTTCGTGCGGTCGGCAAGAATCTGATCGAGGCGCTGCGTCTTCGTGTAGCCCGGCAACACGTTGTTGACCGTGATGCCGAAGGGTCCGAGTTCCGTCGCGAGGGTTTTTGCCCAGCTCGCCATCGCGCCACGGATCGTGTTGGATACGCCGAGATTGCGGATCGGTTCTTTGACGGACGTCGAGATCACGTTGACGATGCGGCCATAGCCCGACGCGCGCATGCCGGGCAGCACGGCCTGAAGCACGATCTGCGCTGCCATCACGTGCTGATTGAATGCGATGCGAAAGTCATCAAGCGCCGCCGTATGCGCAGGTCCTCCCGGCGGACCGCCCGTGTTGTTGACGACGACATGCACCGCGCGCGCTCTGGCGACCGCTTCGATCTTGGCGCGCAGGTTCGTGTGCTCGTTCATGTC
>DASYJJ010000353.1:0-8426 GCA_035996605.1 Rhodanobacteraceae bacterium | reverse complement strand
CACCGAAATCCCGAAGCTAGCCGCGTGGTTCGCTCGCGCGAATCATGCGCGTGGCCTGTTGTCGACAACGCTGCGCACGGAGCTGGTCCTTTTGGACCTGCTGCGCGGCTGGCCGGCGCAACCCGGGAAGACTTGATGTCGGAAAGGGCGTAACCATGGCGACTCCAGCTTCAGGCGGCGCACCGAGACAGGGCATTCTTTCGCTCGCGATCAAGGACAAAGGCGCGCTGTTCAACGCGTACATGCCGTTCGTCAAGGGCGGCGGTTTGTTCGTGCCCACTGCCAAGCGTTACAGCCTCGGCGACGAAGTCTTCATTCTGCTTTCGCTGATGGAAGAGAAAGACCGTCTGCCGGTCGCCGGCAAGGTCGTGTGGATCACGCCCGCCGGTGCGCAAGGAAACCGGACGGCGGGGATCGGCGTGCAGTTCAACGATTCCTCCGACGGCGAAGCGGCGCGCACGAAGATCGAATCGATCCTGGCGGGCATCCTTACGCAGGAACGACCGACGCACACGATGTAGCGTCGGGTTGGGGCTTCAGCGGTCGCGCCCGAGTGCGGCACGCGCATGCTGCTTGATCGTCGACAGCATCGCCGCTAGACCGTTCGAGCGTGTCGGCGAAAGGTGTTTCGCAAGACCGATCGTTTCGATGAAACGCGGCTCCGTCGCCAGAATCTCCTCGGCCGAGCGGCCCGAATAGACGCGAAGCAACAATGCGATCAGCCCAGACACGATCGCCGAATCGCTGATTGCCTGGAATTCGAGACGCTTTGCATCGCCCGAAGGCACCAGCCAGACCAGCGACTGGCAGCCAGTGACCTTGTTCGCCTCGGTCTTCAGCGCGTCCGGAAACGGCGGCAATTTGCGGCCGAGATCGATCAGGTATTGATAGCGCTCGGTCCAATCGCCGAAAAACGCAAACTCATCGGCGATCGCGGCTTGCGCCGCGTCCGTGGTGGGTGCGATTTCAAGTCGTGCATTCATTGGGATTCACGACTTTCCAGCGGGTGCCTTGCGCGCCGTCCTCGATCGCGATGCCTTTGGACGCGAGCTCGTCGCGGATGCGATCGGCTTCGGCGAAATCGCGCGCCTTGCGCGCCGCATCGCGCCGGGCGAGGAGATCGTCGATTTCGCGCGCATCGAGTGCGGGCGCGCCGCCGGCCTGCGACGCGCTTTCAACGGCGGCGAGTCCCTGCTTGAACCACACTTCCGGATCCTGCTGCAGCAAGCCGAGAAGTGCTCCGGCGCCGAGCAACGCTGCTTTCGCGGACTTGCGTTGATCCAAGCTGGCTTCGCGGCGCGATGCGGTTGCGAGGCCGGCGATGATGGCGAGTGCTTCGGGTGTGTTGAGGTCATCGAGCAACGCGGCGTCGATTTCCGCGGGCGGCGGCGATTTCGCGGCATCCACTTCGACATCGGAAAGATCGCGCAATGCGCCGTACCAGTTGTCCAGCGTTGCGCGCGCTTGCGCCAGTGCGGTATCCGACCAATCGAGCGGCTGGCGATAGTGCGCTTTCAGCAGCAGATAGCGCAGCAGTTCGGGCGGATGCTTCTGCAAGAGTTCGTGCAGCAGCATGACGTTGCCGAGCGACTTCGACATCTTGCGCCCGTTGAATGTGAGCATGCCGTTGTGCAGCCAGTAGCGCGCGAACAGGCGGCCATCGTGCGCGCACGTGCTCTGCGCGATTTCGTTTTCGTGATGCGGGAACATCAAGTCGTTGCCGCCGGCATGGATGTCGATGGTTTGGCCAAGATGCGCTTCGGCCATCGCCGAGCATTCGATGTGCCAGCCCGGACGTCCCCTTCCCCACGGGCTGTTCCAGCCGGGAAGGTCGGGCGTCGATGGTTTCCACAACACGAAATCAGCGGGATTTTTCTTGTACGGAGCCACTTCGACACGTGCGCCGGCGATCATCTCGTCCGGTGAGCGGCCGGAGAGATTCCCGTACTCCGCGTAGCTCGGCACGTCGAACAGCACGTGTCCTTCGGCTGCGTAGGCGTGACCGCCGGCGATGAGACGCTGGCACATCGCGATGATCTCTGGAATGTGCGCTGTCGCACGCGGGCTCACGTCCGGGGCATCGACGCCGAGGCGAGACATGTCCTCCTCGAACGCGTCGGCGAAGCCCGCGGTGACCTGGTCGATCGAAACGCCGGCGGCCTTGGCGGCCGCGTTGATCTTGTCGTCGACGTCGGTGATGTTGCGGGCGTAGATGACCCGCGGATAAAGGCGTCGCAGGATTTTCGCCAGCAGCCCGAACACGACGTAGGGCCGCGCATTGCCGATATGGACGTAGTTGTAAACGGTCGGTCCGCAGACGTACAGCGTCACCCGGCGAGGATCCTGGGGTACGAAATCCTCGATTCGACGGGTCAGGCTGTTGTGCAGGCGAAGGGTCATCGATCGGCCTTGGTGCTTTGCAACAGCATAGCAGGCGGCCGTATTGCGGCGCTGTTGCGTCGGTGTTTTCTTCAATGAATGGAAGGCCTTAGCCATGGTTCAGCGACTCGATGTTCTAATTCGTAACACACCAGAAAACGAACAAGATCGAGCCGGGATACACCGGCGCCGGATTCGTAATCTTTGGTACCGATAGCGCGTCGCCCCGACGTGGAGAACATCATGAAGTTGAAATTTGCACTCGTGCTTGCGGCAGTCCTGACCGCGGCGAGTGTGTCGGCGCAGGACCGTCGCTACGACGTCCCGCCCGGCAGCGCAGGTCCGGAGAACACCAAGTACGCGTGGGCGGATGTCCTGCGCGTTGATCCTGTCTACGATCGCGTCCAGGCGAGTTCGCCGCGCGAGGATTGCCAGGACGTGCCGGTTGAACGTCATGTCGATGGCGGCAACAACAACGCGGCCGGCACGGTCATCGGCGCGATCGTCGGCGGCGTGCTCGGCAACACCGTTGGCAAAGGCGACGGACGCAAAGCGGCGACGGTCGCTGGCGCGGTCGTTGGCGGAGCAGTAGGGCACAACGTCGCGAGTCAGGACGATGGCTACTACACCGGTCCCGAGCGTCACTGCCGCATGGTGCAGGATGCGGCCGAAGAGCGCCGCATCATCGGCTACGACGTCCAGTACCGCTATCGCGGCGACGTGTACATCTCGCGGCTGGACTACGATCCGGGCGAGCGCATGCGCGTGCGCATAAGCGTTGCACCCGCGGACCAGTAAACCGCGAAAGCGGCCTGTGGAATTGCCCGAGCCGTCCGAATCGCCAAGGGCCCGAAACCGCTTTTTGTTGCGCCGCATCTAGATTCCGGCTACCTTTCGGCTCGATGAATCATTTCAGCCCCTCGCCCGCGAACCTCACCAGCGCCCGCATGGCCGCTGGCATGACTTCGCGCGCGCGCCGACCGGGAATCTGTTTCCGCGCCGGGTAGGCTGTCGCACTGGTTTCATGTGTTTCGACGAAAACCCGGCCCGAGTGCCGGGTTTTTTGTTTTGATCGGCGCGCAACGAACACGGCTTGTCTGCAGACGATCCCGCACTGAAGGAAGGACTTTTGGATGTCCATAAGACATTTTCTCAACACACAGGACTGGAGCCGCGCCGATCTCGATGCGTTGCTCGATCACGCCGCCGAGTTCAAGCGCAAGCGCATCGGCCGCGACCTCGAAGGCAAATCGATCGCGCTCCTTTTCTTCAACGCGTCGATGCGCACGCGCACGAGCTTCGAGCTCGGCGCGTTCGAGCTCGGCGGTCACGCGATCTTGCTTGCTCCCGGCAAAGATGCATGGCCGATCGAATTCGGTGCCGGCACCGTGATGGACGGCGATGAGGAAGAGCATGTCGCCGAAGTTGCGCGCGTGCTTTCGCGATACGTCGATCTCATCGGCGTCCGTGCGTTTCCGAAATTCCAGGACTGGTCGCTCGACCGCCAGGACCGCGTGCTGAAAGCGTTTGCGAAATACGCGACGGTGCCGGTCATCAACATGGAAACGATCACGCACCCGTGCCAGGAGCTCGCACACATTCTCGCGCTGAAGGAACACCTGGGCGATCTCGGAGGCCGCAAATATGTGTTGACGTGGACCTATCATCCGCGCCCGTTGAACACGGCGGTCGCCAACTCCGCGCTCATGATCGCGACGCGCTACGGCATGGACGTGACGCTGCTATGCCCGACGCCGGACTATGTGCTCGACGAGCGCTACATGGATTTCGCTCGGCAAAACGTCAAGGAAAACGGCGGCTCGCTCTCGATAAGCCACGATCCCGCGCAAGCCTATCGCGGCGCCCACGTCGTCTACGCAAAAAGCTGGGGCGCGATTCCGTATTTCGGCCGCTGGGCGGACGAGAAGCCGATCCGCGATGCGCACAAGCACTTCATGGTCGACGAAGCCAAGATGGCACTGACCGACCACGCGTTGTTCAGCCACTGCCTGCCGCTGCGTCGCAACGTCAAGGCGAGCGATGCGGTGATGGACTCGCCGGCGTGCATCGCGATCGATGAAGCCGAGAACCGCTTGCACGTGCAGAAGGCGGTGATGGCCGCATTGGTGCGGAAGAGCCGGCATTCGGCATTCGGGATCGGAGATTCGTAAGCCTGCCGCGCCGAAACGTCTCAACTCAATTTTGTGGAGCTCAATCGCATGTCATCGTCCAGCGCCGGTACACATCCCGGATCCCGAATGCCGAATTCCGGCTCCAGCGACATCGTCCTCGCGTTTTCCGGCGGTCTCGATACGAGTTTCTGCGTGCCGTATCTGCAGGAACGCGGATATCGCGTGCACACCGTGTTCGCGGACACGGGCGGCGTTGCCGACGACGAACGCGCATACATCGAGGAGCGCGCGCGCGAACTCGGCGTCGCATCGCATCGCACGATCGACGCCGCGCAAGCGATCTGGGATGGCTTCGTCAAACCGCTGATCCAGGCCGGCGAGTTCTATCAGGGCCAGTATCCGCTGCTGGTATCCGATCGCTATGTGATCGTCGAGGAATCGCTGAGGCGCTGCGAGGAGCTCGGCACCCGATACTTCGCTCACGGCTGCACTGGCATGGGCAACGATCAGGTGCGTTTCGATCTTGCCGTAAAGGCACTCGGTGACTACGAAATCGTCGCGCCGATTCGGGAAATCCAGAAAGAACATACCGAAGTGCGCGCCTACGAGCAGAAATATCTTGAAGCGCGCGGATTCGAAGTGCGCGCAAAGACCAGACACTACACGATCAACGAGAACGTACTTGGCGTGACGATTTCTGGCGGCGAGATCGACCGCTGGCAGATACCGGGCGATGACGCGGTCGGCTGGTGCGCGCCGCGCGCGGCGTGGCCGGAAGAGCCGCTTCGCGTGGCCATCGAATTTTCCGATGGTCAGGCAATCGCCATCGACGGCCAGCGCGTTGCGGGCGGTGAAATCCTGAAGCTGCTCAATCCCGCGTTTGCGCGCTACGGCGTCGGGCGCAATCTCTACACGGGCGATACGACGATCGGTCTGAAGGGTCGCATCGTTTTCGAAGCACCGGGCCTCACGGCGCTTTTCGTCGCTCATCGCGCGCTCGAGGAAGCCGTGCTGAGCAAGCAGCAGAATCGATTCAAGCCAGAAGTCGGGCGCAAGTGGACGGAGCTCGTCTACGAAGGTTTCTATCACGATCCGCTCAAACACGATCTCGAAGCATTTCTCGCCTCGACCCAGCGCAAAGTGAACGGAACCGTCGTCGTCGAAACCCGCGGCGGCAGCGTGTATCCGATCGAAGTGAAGTCGCCGCACATCCTTCAGACGCCGAAAGCGACCTACGCGCAGGCCGCCGACTGGGGCGTCGCAGAGGCCGAAGGATTCATCCGCCTCTACGGCATGAGCTCGACGCTGTGGGCCGAGGTGAATCGTTTGGAGACTGGAAAAGCCACATGAGCGATCGGCTAGACCAGACGCTTGCCCACTTGCGCGCGCTGGTGGGCTTCGACACGCGCAATCCGCCGCGTGCGATCGGCAGCGATGGGATTTTCGATTACTTGCGCAAGAATCTTCGTGGGTTCGATTGCGAAATGACCGATCACGGCGCAGGCGCTGTGAGTCTCCATGCGGTGCGTGGAAACCCGAAACTCCTGTTCAATGCGCATCTCGATACCGTGCCGGATTCGCCGCATTGGAGCGCGAGCCCGTTCGCACTGCGCGTCGACGGCGACCGTGCCATTGGGCTCGGAGCGTGCGACATCAAAGGCGCGGCTGCCGCGTTCCTGACAGCCGCGTCTGCGAGCGACGGCTCTGCAGCCTTTCTGTTTTCGTCGGACGAAGAAGCGAACGACGCGCGTTGCATTGCCGCGTTTATCCGCCGGTTCCCGCCTGGGGCGGTCATCGTCGCGGAGCCGACGCGCTGCGAAGCGGTGCTCGCGCATCGCGGCATCAGTTCGGTACTGATGCGCTTCAGCGGGCGCGCCGGTCATGCGTCGAGTAGGGATGCGTCTGCCGACAGCGCCGTGCATCAAGCGATGCGCTGGGGGTCGCGCGCGATGGCGTTCGTCGAAGGTCAGGCGCATTCGCGGTTCGGAGGACTCACCGGACTTCGTTTCAACATCGGTCGAGTCGAGGGCGGCATAAAAGCGAACGTCATCGCTCCGGCGGCGGAAGTGCGTTTTGGTTTTCGTCCGCTTCCGTCGATGGACACCGATGTGCTGCTCGATCGGTTCCGCGCTTTCGCTGAGCCCGCGGCAGCGGAATTCATCGAGACGTTTCGCGGCCCCTCTCTGCCCGCGGGCGACGTTGCCGACGCCGAATCGCGGCGTCTCGCCGCCCGCGATCTCGCCGACGCACTCGGCATTCCGATCGGCAACGCGGTCGACTTCTGGACGGAAGCCTCGCTCTTCTCGCACTCGGGTAGCACTGCGTTCGTATGCGGCCCCGGCGATATCGCGCAGGCGCACACGGCGGACGAATGGGTCACGCTCGCCGATCTTGAGAAGTACACGGAAACCATCACCCGCCTCATCGCGGATGGACACGCATGAACGCCGACGCCCACATCCAGATTCGCCAGACCATCGTGCGCCTCCTGTCGAGCATGGCCAGCTCGCGGGAGATCGATCAATACCTCAAGCGATTCGCTCAGCTCGACGCGAAACGTTTCGCGGTCGTCAAGGTCGGCGGCGCGGTGCTGCGCGACGATCTCGAAGCGTTGACGTCCTCGCTCGCGTTTCTGCAGCAGGTTGGCCTGACTCCGATCGTCGTGCACGGTGCGGGACCGCAACTCGATGAAGAACTCGCCGCTGCCGGCATCGAAAAAAAGACGGTCGATGGTTTGCGCGTAACCTCCGCGCAAACGCTGGCAATCGTGCGTCGCGTTTTTCAGGCGCAGAACCTCAGCCTCGTCGAGGCGTTGCAGGAAGTCGATGCGCGCGCGACATCCGTAGTTTCCGGTGTTTTCGAGGCCGAATTCATCGATCGCGACGCGCTAGGCCTGGTCGGCCGCGTTTCCGGCGTCAATCTCGCGCCGATCGAAGCGAGTCTGCGCGCGGGCTCGATTCCGGTGATCGCATCGCTGGGCGAGACGACTGCGGGTCAGATCGTGAACATCAACGCCGATTTCGCCGCGAACGAACTCGTGCGCGTGCTGAAGCCTTACAAGATCATCTTCCTCACCGGGACGGGCGGACTCCTCGACGGCAATGGTGGCATCATCGATTCGATCAACCTTTCGACCGAGTACGAGGCGCTGATGGCGCAGCCGTGGCTTCATTCCGGCATGCGCCTCAAGATTTCGCAGATCAAGGATCTCCTCGACAAGTTGCCGCTGGCCTCCTCGGTGTCCGTCACGCGGCCGGCCGAGCTTGCGAAAGAGCTGTTCACGCACAAGGGATCCGGTACCTTGATCCGGCGCGGCGAGCGCGTCGACGTGCATACGGACTGGAGCGGCCTGGATCTTTCACGCATGCGCGAGCTCATCGAAGCGAGCTTTCGGCGCCGGCTTTCGGCGGACTATTTCGAACGCACGCGAATCTTCCGGGCGTATGTCAGTGAAAACTATCGCGCGGCGCTGATCCTGACTCACGAAGAAGGATTTCCTTATTTGGACAAGTTCGCAGTCGCCGATGACGCGCAAGGCGAAGGCCTCGGCCGTGCGGCGTGGCAGGTGATGCGCGACCAGAATCCAAAGCTGTTCTGGCGCTCTCGCCACGGCAATCTTATCAACCCGTTCTACTACGCCGAGTCCGACGGCTGCTACAAACAGCCTCGATGGAAGGTGTATTGGTACGGTATCCACGAGTTTGCCGACATCGAGCGCTGCGTCGCGCACTGTCGCGAACGCCCGCCGACGCTCGGGGATCCGGAGAACGGCAGTGACGAACCGACGGGGCAACTCTGATGGCAAAGACGCTCGGCATCGTCGGTGCGCGAGGACATACCGGAGCGGAGTTGATCCGGCTGGTCGCGCGGCATCCGTCGCTGGATCTCGTGTTCGTGACTTCGCGCGAGCTCGAC
>DASYJJ010000352.1:0-12957 GCA_035996605.1 Rhodanobacteraceae bacterium | reverse complement strand
GTCGTCGCGCTGATGGCCGAGCACGGCATCCAGACCTCGGTCAGCAATCGGCGCGCCTATCAGGGCTCGGACTGGAAGCGCTTCAGCTACACCACGCGCGGCGATAGCGATTCCTGGCCGCAGGTCTGGGTCGTCCGCTCGGAGGATCAGACGCGCGCGCGCCAGGTGCTGCGCGAAGCCGGCCTCGAGCCCGCGACGCGCTTCGCCGATGAACTCGCCGCCGCGCGCGGCATCGGCGATCCCTCGCAACACAAACGCGTCTCGCTGCGGATCAAGCTGGTGGTTTTCGCCCTGATCGCAGGTGTGATCGCGCTCATTGCATTGACCCAGCTCTCGCGCTAAACAGGGCGTCATGCGCTCGGACGTCGTCCGCCTGTTCCAGACCCTCCCACACGCCTGCGGCTATTTCGGCGAGCGCACCGCGCAGAATCTCGTCATCGACCCGAGCGCACCGCAACTGCCTCAGCTTTACGAGCTCGCCGTGCAACGCGGTTATCGACGCGCCGGCGGCCACGTGTATTACCCGCATTGCGGTAGCTGCAAGGCGTGCATTGCGTGCCGCGTGCCGGTCGCGCGTTTCCAGCCGAACCGCAGCCAGCGCCGGTGTCTTGCGCGAAACGCCGACCTCGAAATGAACATCGTCGCGGCCGGCTACAGCGAAGAGCACTTCGCGCTGTATCGCCACTATCTGCAGACGCGTCATCCCGGCGGCGGCATGGACGATGCGCGCCCGGAAGATTTCGCGCGGTTCCTCTACACGTCGTGGAGCCCGACGCGCTTCATGGAATTTCGCGACCAGGGCCGACTGATCGCGGTGGCCGTCACCGACTTCTGCGCAAGCGGACTTTCAGCCGTCTACACGTACTTCGACACCTCACTGCCCGAACGGGCGCTCGGCACATTCGCAATCCTGAGCCAGATCCAGCTCGCGCGCGAACGTCGGCTCGACCATCTTTATCTCGGCTTCTGGATCAACGGCCATCCCAAGATGGACTACAAGGCGCGTTTTCGTCCGCTGGAAGTGCTGCGCAACGGCGTGTGGGCTCCGCTTCAGTAAACGGCCGTCCCCCTCTCGCGCTTGCCGCAATCTCCGCTCTCCCGCTCGCGGGACTGGACCACGCTGAGGGCAAGTACAGTTCGCCGCCACGGATCCCCTCTCCCGCTCGCGGCAGAGGGCTCGGGTGAGGGCAAGCTCGGTTCACCGCCAAGATCCCGTCTCCCGCTCGCGGCAGAGGGCTCGGATGAGGGCAAGCTCTGTTCACCGCCACGATCCCCTCTCCCGCTCGCGGGGGAGGGCTAGCGTGAGGGCAAGCCGGTTCAACGCCACGCCGGAGAATCTAAACGAACCCAATGTCATGCTCACCATGCATCGACATCACCAGCTTCACCATCGATGACGGAATCATGATCTCGAGCTGCAGCGGCTGGCCTTGCGCGCCCTGCCCGAGCAGCGTCATCCCGAAAAACGGACCGGACGCGTCGATTTCCATGCAGACGATGTGCGGACCCATCGGCTCATTGCGTATATACGGCTTGATCGGATCGCCGAGTGCTTCAAGCGCCTGCGGGAAAAGGAACACGGCGTAGTTCGGCGAATCGGGCATGAGTGCTCCGTTTCTCAAAGAGTATGTCGTTGTTCGTTGTCGATCCGATCAAAGTTCGATCGAAAGTTTTTCCGCCGCGCGCCGTGCCTTCGCGCGCGCGGATTCGATATCCGCATCGCGCGCGATCGTCACCGCCATTCGCCGGTGACCCCGCACTTCGGGTTTGCCGAACAGCCGCAGCATCGTATCGGGCTCGACAAGCGCCTCGGCGACGCCGTGATAGCGCGGCCGATCGCCGTTGCCGTGCGCGAGCACCGCACACGACGCCGAAGGACCGAGCTGGCGGATCAGTGGAATCGGCAGGCCGAGAATCGCGCGCGCGTGCAGCGCGAATTCGGAAAGATCCTGCGAGATCAGCGTGACGAGTCCGGTATCGTGCGGCCGAGGACTCACCTCCGAAAAAATCACCTCGTCGCCCTTGACGAAAAATTCGACACCGAAAAGGCCAGCGCCGCCGAGCGCCGCCGTCACCAAGCCAGCCTGACGTTCCGCTTCGGCCAGCGCGCGCGCGCTCATCGGCTGCGGCTGCCAGGATTCGCGATAGTCGCCCTGCTCCTGACGATGGCCGATCGGCGCGCAGTAATCCGTGCCGCCGATGTGGCGGACGGTGAGCAGCGTGATTTCGTAGTCGAAATCGACGAATCCTTCGACGATGCAGCGGCCCTGCCCGGCCCGTCCACCCGATTGCGCGTATTCCCACGCGGCTTCGACGTCCGCCGCCGTGCGCACGAGGCTCTGGCCTTTGCCGGAACTGCTCATGACGGGCTTGATCACGCACGGCAGACCGAGCTCCGCGATCGCTGCGCGATAGTCCTCGCGTGTATCGACGAAACGATACGGCGAAGTCGGAAGGCCGAGATCCTCCGCTGCCAGGCGCCGGATGCCTTCACGATTCATGGTCAACCACGCCGCACGCGCGGTGGGAATCACGCGCAAGCCGTTCCGCTCGAGATCCATCAGCGTCGGCGTGTCGATCGCTTCGATCTCTGGCACGACGAAATCGGGGTTCTCGATCGCGATGATCCTGCGAAGCTCACTGCCGTCGAGCATGTTGATCACATGGCTGCGATGCGCGACCTGCATCGCCGGCGCGTGGGCGTAGCGATCGACTGCGATCACCTCGACCGCAAAGCGCTGCAGTTCGATCGCGACTTCCTTGCCAAGCTCGCCGCTGCCGAGCAGCAGCGCGCGGATCGCGGTGTCGGTGTGCGGGGTTCCGAACGGTTTCATGCGCGCGGTTCTTCGCGAATCTTGCGGAGGGAGGATTCAACCACGAAAGGCACCCGAAAGACGAAACGCGCGAAGGATATGGGAGATCGGCTGCAAACTTTTCTGCCGTTTGGCGGTCACTTTTCGCTCGTACCTTTCAAGCGCGCATCGGGCAGAATGCGTGCGTGCCCCAGGATTCTCTCATGCCCCGTTACGCACTGATCGCTTTCTTCCTCTTGCCAATGCTGGCGCGCGCGGCGCCGCCGGAAGACCAATGGTTCACGGTGCTGCTGGACGGCCGCAAGATCGGCTCGTTCGAATCGACACGCACTCTGCGCGATGGCCGCGTCGTGACGGGACAGATCCTCGATCTCTCGATCGAACGCGCCGGAACGCGCGTCGCGCTCAGCAGCAACGAGACCACCGAGGAATCGCCGGATGGCAAGCCGCTCGCGTTCCAGAGCGTCTCGAAACTCTCCGGCGGCGAAACGACGATCGACGGAACCGTGCACGGCGACCGCGTGCTGGTGAAGACGCAAAGCGGCGGCGTCTCGCGGCGGCGCGAGATGCACTGGCCCGAAGGCGCCCTGCTGCCGGAAGGATTGCGGCTGCTGAGCCTGCGCAAAGGCCTTGCTCCGGGAACGGAATACAAAGTCACCGCGTTCCAGCCTTCGAGTCTCGATGCTGCGGAAATAGAAACACGTGTCGGCGCATCCATGCCGATCGATCTTCCGTCGGGCCGCAAAACGCTGAGCGAGATCGACCAGACGATCTCGTTTTCCGGCACGCCGGTGAAGAGCCGGCTCTGGGTCGATGCCGAGCAGACCGTGCACAAGCTGACGATGCCGGTCATTGGTGTCGATCTGGTTCTTCTCGCCTGCGACCGCGAGTGCGCGACTGCGCCGAACCAGGGCACCGACATCTTCGATCGCACGCTCATGGTCGCGCCGCGCGCGATCAAGCGCACCGAGCTCGATCGCGGCATGCGCTACGTGCTGGCACCGAGCGACGGCGGCACGCCGATCAAACTTCCCGAAACCGGCGAGCAGCGCGCGACGATCCGCGGCGATGCGCTCGTCGTCGACATCACGCCATCACCTCGAACCGGCGGTGAAAGCGGACCCGTGCCGACGGACTACGCGCCGAACGACTGGCTGCAAAGCAAGGCACCCGAAGTCGAAGCACTTGCGCACAAAGCCGGCGATGGCGCGGACGGCGCCGGAGAAAAGATGCGCAAGCTCGAATCGTTCGTGCGCGGCTACATCACGAACAAGACGCTCGGCGTCGGCTACGCATCGGCGCTGGAAGTCGTGCATAAGCCCGAGGGCGACTGCACCGAGCACGCCGTGCTGCTCGCCGCGCTCGGCCGCTCGCTCGGCATTGCAACGCGCGTCGTCGACGGACTCGCCTACGCGCCGGGTTTTGCCGGCAAGGAACGTGTGTTCGTGCCGCATGCGTGGGTGCAGGCGTGGGTCGATGGCCGCTGGCAGAGCTTCGATGCCGCACTGCCGGGATTCGATGCCGGCCACATCGCCCTTTCTGTCGGCGATGGCGATCCGTGGCGGTTCTATGCGGGCCTCGACATGCTGGGTCGCATCGCGTTGCGCGAAGCGACGCCGCTCGGCGGAGAACTGGTGCGCTGATTCGGGTGCGCTGGATTGCGGGCTTGTCGTCGCGTTGTCCTCGATTTGTCTCAACGGTCGTTCCGCATCGTCGGATAGTTTCGTGTCGAGCGTGTTCCGTGAAATCGTGGTCTCGTGAAAGCAGCATAAAACATAGCTTGATCAATGGCTTGCTTCCGTGTGATATCTTTATGATATCTTTTTGAAAGATCCACGGAGCGAGCCATGAACGAGCAACCCATGAACGAGCGCAACGCGTTTTCCCTTCCCGGCATTCCGACGTTGCTGATCCTCCTCGTCGTCTGGCTGGCTCTGGGTCTTTGGTTCTTCAACACGCTCAGCGGTCGGGAGCCGCAGCCCACAATGATCGTGCCGTTCGCGCCGGCGTTTGCTCTGCTCCTGTTCCTCAACAAAGGCTTCTTCCAGGTCCAGCCGAACCAGGGCCAGGTCATGCAGTTGTTCGGGCGCTATTCGGGAACGGCTCGCGACGAGGGCCTGCGCTGGACCAATCCGTTCTATTCGAAACGCCTGCTCTCGCTGCGCGTGCGCAATTTCGAATCGGGCAAGCTCAAGGTGAACGACAACGACGGCAATCCGATCGAGATCGCCGCGGTCGTCGTATGGCAAGTCGTCGATACGGCCGAAGCGGTGTTCTGCGTCGATGATTACGAGAACTTTGTGCAGATCCAAACCGAATCGGCACTGCGCCAGATGGCGCAAAGCTATCCCTACGATTCGCACGACACCGGCAACCCTTCGCTGCGCAGCCACGGCGATGAAGTCAACGCGCACCTTCGCAACGAGATTCAGAACCGGCTCGGCAAGGCCGGCGTCAAGGTCGTCGAAGCGCGCATCAGCCACCTCGCCTACGCGCAGGAAATCGCGCAAGCGATGCTGCAACGTCAGCAGGCCGGCGCCATCATCGCGGCGCGCACACGCATCGTCGAAGGCGCCGTCAGCATGGTCGAAATGGCGCTCACCGAGCTTGGCAAACGCGGCGTCGTCGATCTCGACAACGAGCGCCGCGCGGCGATGGTCAGCAACCTGCTCGTCGTCTTGTGCGGCGAGCGCGCGACACAGCCGGTCGTCAACACCGGCACGCTTTACACCGGCTGATCGGCGTGGCGGACAAGAAAGCCTATCCGCTGCGCATCAGCACCAAAGTTCTGGACTCCGTGCAGGACTGGGCCGACGACGAACTCCGCTCGGTCAATGCGCAGATCGAATACATCCTGCGCGAAGCGCTGCGCAAGGCGGGTCGTCTCAAAGGCGCGGACGATTCGAGCAACGACCGCGAACGGAAATGATGCGCTAGAGTGCGCCGACCGCGCGGCGCTCGCCGTTGCGGCGATGGAGTACATCGCGATGCCGAGATGGCCGTATTCGATGCTGTTTCTTGCCGCCGTTCTGGCGCGCGCGCAGACGCCCGCGGATTCGTCCGTGCACGCGCTGTGCGACTCGCACGCAGACGCACTCCTCGGCGCACTCGATGCAGCGCACTACGATATCGCGACCACTGACTTCGACGATGCGCTGCGCGCCCGTTATTCCGCCGAGAAACTTCGAAAGGATTACGAAGGACTGCCCTCGAAGTACGGCAAGATGCTCGGCCGCGGACGTCCGCATTTGGGCGATATCTCGGAGCACACCGTCGTCTTGACGCCTTTGATCTTCGAGCGTGGCACGCTGACGGCGGAAGTCCGCTGCAATGCGGAAGGATCGGTCTCGGATCTGCGTCTTGTGCCGACGCAAGTCATGAGCACGCCCTGATCGGTCATGGCGATGTCCAATCGACGCCCGCGGAAGTCGCCGTTCAGCCGCATCGTGTTCTCATCTGAAATTGCGCCCGATCGAGGCGTGGCGGCGCCATTTGCAGTGTTCCGCACTCATGATTCGCCTCACGGAGTCCTTTTCATGTCGATCCGCATCTTCGCTCTCGTGCTGTTGGCCAGCGCATCCGCGGCGCTTGCGGCACCGCCGAAGTCGCCGCCACCCAAGACGCCACCGAGCGAGCAGCCGCCGGATGTTCTGGATGTGGACGCGATGGCGCGCGCGAAGGACGGCAGCGGCGCGCAGCCGGCGGATGCCGATGCGCCCGTCGATGCGCCGGTGCCTGCTGCGGCGCCCGAAGCTTCGCCGACCGAAGCTCCGATCACTGAAGCTCCGCCCGCACCGCCTGCGACGCCGGAGCCTGCCGCGCCTGTTCTCGCCGAACCGTCCCCCACGCCACCGATCGCCGATGCGGCGCCTGCCCAAGCAAACGCTCCGGTGGCTGATGCAAAAGCCAACGAAGCGCCGCCGATCGAGTTCTCGCCTGCGGACTCCGTCGAAAAGAGCATCGCCGCCGGCTGCATGGCGCGCGCGACGAGTCTTCTCGACGATGCCGCGAAGGCCGACTACGGCAGCGCGACAAGCGATTTCGACGCCAAGATGCGCACGGATTTGCCGGCGCCTAAATTCAGACAGCAATGGGAATCGCTGGCGCAGTTCGGCAAGCTCGTCGCGCGCGGACAATCGCACCTCAGCAAAGGCGATGGCTACACGCTCGTGATGATCCCGCTGATCTTCGAGAAGACGAATCTGGTCGCGCAGATCGCATGCGGCAGCGACGGTCGCATCGCAGGTTTTCATGTGACGCAAGCGCCCAAGCCGCAGTTCTAGACACGCCAGGAACCCAGACACCTCCGATGCAGACGCCTACCCATGCGCCGCCGCCGCGCTGCGACAGCGCACGCCGGCGCGAAGTCATCGCGAAGGCTTTCGCGCTGGGCGTTCCGCGCGACTACGCGCGCGCGCATCGGATGACCGCGGTGCGCGAACCGGCGACGCTCGCGTTCGTGGGAACCGATGTGCACAACCGGCCGCAATGGCTGAGCCCGCGCGCTGCGAGCGCGTTCGTGCACATGCGCGCGGCCGCGCTCGACGACGAGGTGACGATCGAAATCGTGTCGGCGTTTCGTTCGGCCGAATATCAGCTCGGCATTCTGCGCGGCAAGTGCGAGCGGGGTTTGGCGATCGCGGAGATCTTGCGCGTCAGCGCAGCCCCGGGTTACAGCGAGCACCATTCGGGGCGCGCGATCGATCTGACCACGACCGGATACGCCGCGCTCGAAGAGGAATTCGAGCGCTCGCCCGCCTACGCGTGGCTGCGCAAGAACGCGCGCCGTTTCGGCTACGCGCTTTCGTATCCGCGCGGCAATCGCTACGGCATCGCATACGAGCCGTGGCATTGGTGCTGGCACGCGCGCCGACGCTGATTTCAAATCACCGGCGCACCACGCCCAATCTCGTCCTCGACGACGCGCGAAGGCGAACGGTCGGCAACACCGATCGCTCGCGAATCGGGTCTACCACACCTCGCAGCGATCGGCGCCCTGCCGCACCATCGGCGCATCGTCCTTGCACTGGAACGCTGCCTTGAATTCCGGCAGGTTCGACAACGGTCCGTTGACGCGGAACTTGGCGATCGGATGCGGATCGCCCTGCACCATCGTGCGCTGAGTCTCCGGACGGATCTGATCGCCGCGCCACTGGCCCCATGCGAGAAAGAACTGCTGCTCCGGCGTGAAGCCGTCGATCGTCGGCTCGGCGGGTTTTCCTTCCCGCGATTTCTTGTAGGCGCGAAACGCGATCTTCGCACCGGCAAGATCGCCGATCGATTCCCCGAGCACGAGCTTGCCGTTGTGATGGATGCCGGGCTCGATGAAGTAGTTGTCGAACTGATGCACGACGCATTGCCCGCGCTCGGAAAACTTCTTCAGATCATCCGGCGTCCACCAGTTGTCGAGCCGACCTTGCGCGTCGAACTGCGCGCCTTGATCGTCGAAGCCGTGGCTGATTTCGTGGCCGATCACCACACCGATCGCGCCGTAATTGACCGCATCGGTCGCCGTCACGTCGAACGCAGGCGGCTGCAGGATTCCTGCCGGAAAAACGATCTCATTGAGAAACGGGTTGTAGTACGCGTTCGACGTCGGCGGCGTCATGCCCCAGCGGCCGCGATCGACCGGCTTGCCGATCTGCGTGCGATTGTCGTTGACGTTCCAGCGTGAAGCGGCGACCACATCGTCCCAATACGACGCGCGCCCGATCACGACACCGGCATAGTCCTTCCATTTGTCGGGATAGCCGATCTTCGGATTGAACGTCGAGATTTTTTCCAGCGCTTTTTTCTTCGTCGCCTCGTCCATCCAGTCCGCGGCCTGGATCGTGTCTTTCATCGCCAGCAGAATGTTCTTGACCATGTCCTGCATGCGCGCCTTGGCTTCGGGCGGGAAATATTTCTCGACGTACTTGCGCCCCAGCGCTTCGCCCAACTGGTTGTCCGCCGATTCGGCGCAACGCTTCCAGCGCGGTTTCATTTCGGTGGCGCCGGTGAGGTATTTTCCGTTGAAGGCAAAGTTTTCCTCGACGAACGGCGCGGAAAGCGAATCCGCTGCGGCATTCAGCACCTGCCAGCGCAGATAGGTCTTCCACTGTGCGATCGGCGTCGACTTCAGCTCCTTGTCGAACGCCTGCAGGAATTTCGGCTGCGTCACGTTCAAATCCGAATGCGGGATTTTCGTGGCGTCGAAATAAGCCGTCCAGTTGAACTCGGGAGCGAGCGTCGGCAGATCCGAAAAACGCGTCTTGTGATCCTGCTGCTTCGGATCACGCAATGCGACGTTGTCGAGCGAGGCTTCGGCGAGGCGTTTTTCGAACGCAAACACGGTCGCGGCATCGGCTTTCGCAGCGGCTGGTTTTGCGCCGGCGAGCTCGAACATCTTCTGCACGTGCACGAGGTATTTTTCGCGCGCTTCGACGAAGCGCGGTTCGGTCTTGAGGTAATAGTCGCGATCCGGCATGCCAAGGCCGCTCGCCACGATGTTCGCGACCATCTGCGTGGGATCGTGCAGATCCTGCGCCGCGTAAAGTGCGAACGGCACGCCGACACCGATATCGTGCAAATGCGCTACCACGCGGCCGATGTCGGTTTTGTTCTTGATCGCTTCGACTTCGTCGAGCTGCGGCTGTGCGGGCTTCAAGCCGAGCCCGTTCACGTGCGTCTCGTCCATGCACGCGGCGTAGAAATCACCGGAGAGCTGCTCCGGGCTGCCAGACGACCAGTCCTGCTTTTTGGAAAGGTCGGCGAGAATGTCGCGCACGTGCTCCTTATTGATTTCTCCGGATTCCCAACGCTTGCTCCAACGATCCATGTAATCTGGAATCGCGTGCCTCGCGCGCCATGTGCCGTTGGCGTAATCGAAAAAGTCCGTGCAAGGCGCTGCCTGCTTGTTGATATCGGACGTGTCGATTCCATGCTGCGCGGCCTGCGCCGTGATGCCGGTCGCCGCAAGACACAGTGCGATGGCCTTTACCAACGAGCGCGGCGACTTCGAACTCCAGACGATCTCTTGCATGAGCGTATTCCCCGAGTGAAGTGCGGCCCATTCTAGATGAGCAATCCGGGATTGAATGGGCCAAACGGCACGGGTCGAGTTGCGCAAGAACGCTGCGTCTGGACGACCCGGTCGGTGCATCGCGTGACCGGTCCGCCCGCGAGCTGCACTTGTCAGTGCGGTTTCCTATCGCGCTCGCCGTAATGACGATCGTGAAGCAGATGAACGAGGAAAGGAACGACCGCCGCAACGCCAATGGCCCAATGCAGCGTCGACACCGAAACCCGCAAGCGATCATCGCCGATGTAATAAAGAAGGTATCCGCTTCCGACCAGCAGCAGCAGCGAGGCGACCGCAAGAATTCCGCTCGGGCGACGATGACCGCGGCGCCATGTCGGTGCGATGTGCACGGCCCAGAGCAGACCGCCGAGCCACAACGTTGCGAACGCGAACAATGCGTGCGCGCGCAGCGCCCACGGTTGCATCGGATGCGGCGCCGGCCCGAATTCGCCCGGCTGCTGCATCCCGTAACGCAACACCAGCCACGCGACACCCGTCGCCCATAGGCCGCCGAGTACCGCGTACGTCAACCAGCGGCGACGCTTCGACAACAGCGACGGCGAACGATGGTGCGCACGCGCCGTTTTCATGCGGCGCGCCCGACGATCCGCTGTTGCCCGCGACTGTCATGCACCAGCGCTTCGGCATCCCACTCATCGAGCACCGATCGCGCAGCATCCGCATCGCTCATCACGATTTTGGTGAGCGCATCGGCGACGACGCATCGATCCGCGACCACGGACACTGCCCTATCGGGCAACATCGCGCCGCGAGTTACGCCGTCGACGTGCGGACCGACGCCGCGACCACTGCATTGCGACCACTCGAAATAGCTGCCGCTGCTCGCAACCGCGCCCTCGCCGAGCAACAGCGCGCAGATGGGCCGATGCGGTGGCAGAGGCGAGCGGATGTGGACAGGTTCCATGCCCGACCCGATTCGCCGAAGATCACCGCCGGCGTTGACGCAGGCCTGCGTGATGCCGAAATCGCGAAGGCGTTCTATCGCGCGATCGACGGCGTAACCCTTGGCGATGCCACCAAGATCGATCCACAACGGTTTCTTACAGCGAAGGCGGCCGTCGGCGAGAAGTTCGATGTCGCGCCAATCGGCGGCAGGATCCGGCAGCGACGCATCGCACGGACGCGGCAGCAGGTTCCACGCGACCAGTTGCGCTGCGACGGTCGGATCGAAGCGGCCAGCGGACGCGCGCGCGAATTCGATGGCGAGAACAATGACCTCGTGTGTGCGGGAATCGACTGTAACCGCTTCGCGCGCTGCGTCTCGATTGATCCGAGCAACATCGCTGTCGTGCGCATGGAAGCTCATCAGCCTATGCACGGCGGCGATCTCAGCGAAAGCGGCGTCGATGGCGGCCAACGCGCGAGCTTCTTCAGCGTCATCGACACGTATATCGACAAACGTGCCCAGCAGCGGTCGAGCGCGGCGTATGGGCATCGTCGACATCGGCATGGTCAAGCGGCCTTCAACGCTTTCGCATGCAGCGCAAGCAAGCGCCGAACGCCGTCGGTCACGTGGCGGCACGACAGCGTCGCGCCAGAAATATTGTGAATGTCAGAGTCGAGCCGAACCGGATCCCGAGCCGACTTTCCGACGAATTGCTTGCGCCACGCCGGCAAGCGAATTTCGCTGCCATGTGTTTCGCGATATTCGAGCACGTCGACGCCGAGCACTGCGCCGTGCACGTCGAGCGCGAGCGCATAGGTGATCGCCTCGGCCTTGCCTATGACCTGATCGACGATGAACCAGCCGCGTGCCGCACCGTCCTTGCGCGCCTGCCAGACCTTCGGCGACCAGTCGTTTCCGAGCGCACTTTCCGGAACCGCGGCGACAGTGGCATCAAGAGCGGCGCGATCGAGCGCGACCGGCGCGAACTCGCTCGCATCTGCGAATGCCGCGTGCTGCGATTCGGCGACGCTCATGTACTGCACCGCATACGCCGCGTGATAAGCCGGCAATGCGGCGAGCGCACCGGGTAAGAGCCATATCGCGCGCGGTCTCGTCATGATCAGAATTGGTAACCGACTCCAAGATCGAACCGCGTTCCGTAGCCGAGCAACTCGTCGGTGATGTTGAAGTGCTGGTAGTCGGCCTTGAACACGACTTCGGGCGTCAGATAGTAATTGACGCCGATGGTCCACACGCGTTCAGTGTCGGCCGACGGCACGCCGAGTCCGAGCGGCACGGAAGCAAACGCGGACGCAGTATTGAACGCTTCGTAGCGCACGAATGGCGCGAGCGACGAATTGCCACTTTCCCATGCGCGCCACGCACCCTGGACATAGCTGCCCCAGAACGATTTCGGCACCGGGTACGGATTGCCGACGAACGTGAGGTTGAGTTTGTCCGTGTCGCTGATCGTGCCGCGCGCATAGAGTGCGGAGAGATCGAACGGTCCGGTCTGCCAGCGCGCGTGTACTTCGCCGAGCGTTGCCCGCGAATCGTTGGCGAGAAACGTGTCGTCGCTGCCTTGCCCGATGTTGCCGGTGAAAACACCGCCGCCGAGCGTCAATCCAAGAACACCCTGCCAGTTCGCCGCGCCATACAGCGCAACGTCGCGCGCGCTCGCGAGCTGCAACTCCTGATGGATCGCACCGAGCGGAGAAATGCGTCCTTCGGGATCGGCGGGATCCCAGTTGCGAAGATTCTGGCTGGTGGTCACGCCAAAATTCCAGCTCAAGCCGCCTTCGGTCGAACCGAGGAGTGACAATCCGCCTTCGCGCCACGTCGAAGGAATAATCGCGGTCTCGACGAAGTTGCGCTCGACGCCGTAGTAATTGGTCGGTTCGTGATGCTCGTTGAGAAGGCCAAGCGGAATCAGCGTGAGTCCGGCCCGGAACGCCATGTCCGGGTTGAGACGATGTTCGATGTAAAGCTGCTCGACTTCACTCTCGCCCTGATCATCTTGCGACACCACCGCATGCTCCCATTCGAGCTCGCCGTAGACGTGCGTGTCTTCATTGAACACGTGGCTGAAGCCGAGCACCGCGCGACGCAGATCGGCCTGCGAGCCCGATGCATCGCCGGTCGGGTGATTGTAATTGAGCTCGCCGTAGCCCCAGAAC
>DASYJJ010000351.1:0-6863 GCA_035996605.1 Rhodanobacteraceae bacterium | reverse complement strand
ATCCGAAGCTCGCCAGCTGACATGGGCGAAATCCTGATCGAGCTCGAACATGTCGGCGTCGCGTTCAACGCGCAGCGCCGGCTATCCGGCGGCCGCTTCTGGGCGCTCGAGGATGTCAGCCTTCAACTTCGCCGCGGCGAGCGCCTCGGCGTGATCGGTCGCAATGGCGCCGGCAAAAGCACGCTTTTGCGCACGATCGCCGGCATTCTCACGCCGGATCGCGGCAGCATTCGCCGCGCGCCCGTGTCATGCCAGCTCTTGTCGCTGGCCCTCGGATTCGTGCCGCATCTTTCCGGCCGCGACAACGCGGTGCTGTCGGGCCTCATGCTCGGTCTGCGCCGTCGGGAAATCGTGAGGCGCTTGCCCTCGATCCGAGAATTCTCCGAGCTCGGCGACTTTTTCGAACAGCCGATCGCGTCGTATTCGGCGGGCATGATGATGCGCCTCGCGTTCTCGGTCGCGATTCAGGTCGAACCGGATGTACTGCTGATCGATGAGGTCCTCGCGGTTGGCGATGCGGAATTCCAGCAGAAGTCCGGTGCGGCGATGCGCTCGCGCATGCGCGAAGGTCACACGGTCGTGCTCGTGAGCCACAACGAAGACACTATCGCCGCCTTGTGCGATCGCGTGATCTGGATCGAGCACGGCCGCAGTGTGCTCGAAGCGGACCGCGAAACCGTGTTCGCAGCGTATCACCGCGACATGCATCCGGCCGTGGCTGTGGCATGAGCGAAACATCCGGCATCGGCATCGACCGTCGGCGTCTCGCCGCGTTGGCGGCGACATACGAGGCGTCTCCACGCGAAATGCTCGCGCTGGCGGCGCGGTTCGCGACTGCGAAAGGTGAGACACCGGTCGATCGAGCGCGCATCGATGCGGAGCTCGCACGCGTGCGAGCGGCGGGGACCGCATCGTCCGCGGCGACCGAGCTGCTGCTGCTCGGCTATGCCAGCTACGCGTCCGACAATCTCGATACCGCGCTTGAAACGGTCTGGGCGGCCGGCTACGTCGGAGATCCCTGACCGTGCGCGGCACCGCGTTGATCGTGCTCGCGTGGAACAAGTGGCCGCTGACGAAACGCTGTCTCGATTCGCTGTTGGCGACGGATCTGGACAGTGCCGACGTGATCGTCGTCGACAACGGCAGCAGCGACGAGACAGCGGCCGCGATCGCCGAATATCTCGACCGCGTGCGATACATCCGGCTGGCTGAGAACCTCGGCTTCGTGCGTGGAATGAATGCGGGCATCGCGGCAGCGAACGCCGACGATGACGTCGTGCTTCTCAACAACGATCTAAAATTCACGCAGCTCGACTGGCTCAATCGACTGCGCGACGCAGCCTATGCGGAACCGGATTACGGCATCGTCGGTTGCCGACTGCTCGGTCCCGACGGCGATCCCCGCGTGTACCACACCGGCGGTTTCATCGAAGCCGACGAGTTGACCGGCCATCAGACCGAAAGCGGCGTAATCGAGCGCGACGTTGCTCAGTTCACCGACCTTCGCCGCGTGCAAGGCATCGCGTTCGCGCTTGCCTACATCCGCCGCGACTGCCTCGATCGCATTGGCGCGCTCGATACCGCGTTCCATAGCTATTTCGAAGACACCGACTATTGCCTGCGCGCAGCCGACGCCGGCATCGCCACGGTTGTCGCTGGCGCGGTCACGCTGCAGCACGATCAGCACGGCTCGACCCAAGACGACGGTGGCTTCCGCAAGCGCCTCTGGGAGGCGAGCCGCAGAACCTTCGTAGCGCGCTGGCACGAGCGCCTTCGCGAAAACTACCGCGGCACCGTGCTCTGGCAAGGCGCAATGCGATTCCCGCATGCCTATGCGCAACTCGCGCGCACGCTGCTGCGTCGGCTCGATGCGCGGGGCTTGCGCATGGCCTACGCGCCGGTAACAAGCGAGCTCGCCAATCCCGAGGATCACCGCCTCGATCTTGCCAGCCGCCGTCGCTGGCCGCGCGTGCCGGATGCGACGCTGATCTGCGCGCCGGCGCATCATTTCGACAAGGCACAAGGACGTTACCGAATCGGTTTCGGCTTCGGCGAATGGGAGCGCGTGCCGGAGCGTTGGGCCGACGCGGCGAATGCAATCGATCTGCTCCTGGTTCCTGATGCGTTTCAGGCAGAAGCATTCCGCAGCGCCGGTGTGCGTACGCCGATCGAGACGTTGCCGCTCGGCGTCGATCGCGATTATTGCAGTCCGCGCGTGCCCGCGCCGCGCAATGCACAGGCACATTTCGTCTTCGTCGCGGTCGCGGAAATTCTCGATCGCGATGCACCGGACGTCGTGGTCTCGACATTCCGTCAGACGTTCGATGCCGACGAGCCGGTCGAGCTCTTGATGTATGTGCGGCCCGGCAACGACGGCGTGAAGATTGCCCGCGCGATGGCCGCTTCACGCACGAGCCACGGCGCGCGCGTGCGCGTGATCGCGGAATGGGCATTTCCGGATTATCAGCGCGCGCAACTGCTCGCGGCCGGAGATGCGTATGTCAGCGCGCGCCGCGGTGGCGGCTGGGATCCGCTCGCGGCCGAAGCGATTGCCTGCGCGAAACCGCTGATCGCGTGCGCGTTCGGCAGTCAGCGCGACATCGTTCGCGAGTACGGCTTTCCTGTCTCGCATCAGCGGCTCGTCGAGGATCCGGCGCATCCGGGATGCCGCTGGTCGGAGCCCGATCCGGAATCGCTGGCCGCATGCATGCGCGAGGTCTTCGAAAGACGCAACGCGCTTCAGGTGTCGGCGTCCGCGCTCGCCGCGAGATTCGCGAGGCAACATGATCTCGATGCGACCGCGGACCGGCTGGTCGAGCATCTGGCCAGCGGACATAGGCTCGCTCCGCCGCGCGCACGACCGCGTCCACACCAGCCCGCCTCGCTGTTGCGGCCTGCGAGTGGACAGATCGTCGTGCTCGGCATGCACCGCTCAGGCACATCGAGCGTCGCCGGGCTGCTCGCGCGCATGGGTGCATGGGTCGGCAGCGAGCACGAGCTCCTCATCGGCCCCGACAACCCGAAAGGACACTACGAGCGCGCAGCGCTGCACGGCGCCTGCCTCGCACGGCTCGCTGCGGCGGGCGGCGACTGGGCGCATCCTCCCGACGAGGCGCCGAGCGAAGCGATCGACGAGTTCCGGCGCGAGTTCGCCGCGATCGTCGACTCGTTCGATACGCGCCGGCCATGGTTGATCAAGGAGCCACGGCTTTGCCTGCTCGTGCGGGAACTGCTGCCGCTGCTGACGCGGCCGGTCTTCGTGCACGTCGTGCGCGATCCGCTCGAAATCGCCGATTCGCTCGCCGTGCGCGATGGACTCGGCCGCGACCACGCGCTGTCGCTGTGGGAACGCTATACGCGCGCCGCATTCGCCGGCACGCAGGGCTGGTCGCGCGTACTCGTCGATTACGCGGAACTCGTTGCGGATCCGTTGCGCGTCGCAAGCCGCTTGCTGAAAGAACTTACGAGGCTGGGCGTAAAGGGGCTCGCCATGCCCGACGCGGAGGCGATCCGCGCCTGGATCGAGCCGGGTCTGCGCCGTAACCGCGCCAGTGCCGAGTCAGCCGGGACATTGACCGCCTCGCAACGCGCGCTGCATGGCGCGATCGGCGACGGCAGCATCCTCGATTTCGTTCCCGATACGGATTTTGCTGCACTCGAAGCTGCAAGCCTGAGCGCACGCGGTTAAGCTCGGAGCATGCTCTCCTTCCTGCGCGCCCGTGCTTCGCCGTCGCAGCTTCGCGCATCCGGATACGCGTGGGATGGAAGCGTGCTGAGCCTTCGAGTCGATGCGGCGATGTCGGGCGAAGAGATCGCGCTCGACCTCGATGACGCGTATTTCTCGAGTGCCATGGCCGATGCACAGGGCACGGTTGCATTCGCGTTTCCATTCCCGCCGCGCTCGTGCGTTCAAGCGCTGCCCCGGCGCGGTCGCGGCGGCGCTCCGCTCGCAGACGCTCCTTGCGAATTGACCTTCGATGCGACGCGCGGACACCACGCGCGCACGGCTCCGCTCGGGGTCGACTGCGCGGCGGCCGATGTCGCAATCGTCGTGCCGATCTATGACGCACCGGACGCGGTCGAGCGCTGTCTCGATTCCGTCATCGAGCATACGACCGGCCGTGCGCGCCTGATCCTGATCGACGATGCAAGCCCGGACGATGCGATCGCACCGCTGCTGGCGCGCTACGCCACGCGAGCGAATGTCACGTTGCTGCGCAATGCGGCCAATCGTGGCTTCACGGCGACCGCAAACCGCGGAATGGCCGAGGCCGGCCCGGCGGACGTCGTACTGCTCAACGCCGATACCGCGGTCGGTCCGAACTGGCTCGTCGGCCTGCGTCGCGCTGCGTATTGCGCCAAGGACATCGCCACCGCAACCGCGGTGTCCGACAACGCGGGCGCATTCTCCGTGCCCGAGCTCGAACGCGAGAATGCATTGCCTGCGAATTGGTCCGTCGCGGACACCGCACGAGCGCTCTGGCAAACAGCGGGTCTGGATTATCCGGAGCTTCCGACTGGAAATGCCTTCTGCATGTATGTGCGGCGCTCGGTCATCGATGCGGTCGGCGCGTTCGACGAGGCCGCATTCCCGCAAGGCTACGGTGAAGAGAACGACTTCTGTCAGCGCGCATCGGCGCGCGGCCTCAAGCATGTGATCGCCGGCAATGTGTTCGTGCATCACGAACGCAGCCGGAGTTTCGGACACGAGCGCCGCGTGGCGCTCGGCGTCGCGGGCATGGCCGTGCTGCGCGAGCGCTGGCCGCGCTACGAAGCGGACGTCGGCGCGAGTCTCCATTCATTCGAGCGGCGCGTGCTCGACTGGCGCGTGCGGCGCGTGTTCGCAAACGCCGCAGCGGCGCCGCGTCGACGAGTGCTGCGGATCGGCGGAGAGTCCGAAGGAAAGCACCACGAAAGCGTACGCGAGCCGGCAATTGCAGACGACGCCGGATTGTGGGACTGGCTTCAGATTCACGCGATCGACGCCGTGTCTGTCGAATCCGAAGTCCCGTCGCGACTGATGCTCTTTGCGAAAGCGCTCGGCATTCCCGTCGTGCGTGGCGCGCGAAGCGAAGCTGCGTTCGACGACGCGCTGGCATCGGCAAGTACCTTCGCGGAGCACGCTCGATGAGCGCACCGTTGCGTCGTGCGCTGATCACCGGCATCGGCGGTCAGGATGGCGCTTTGCTCGCAACGCAGCTGCTCGGCGCCGGCGTCGCAGTCATCGGTACGCATCGGCCGGGAGCGGACGAAGGCGATGGTTTCTGGCGTCTGCGGGGCCTTGGCGTCGTGGATCATCCCGCACTTGCGCTACGCGCACTCGATCCGCTCGATGCGCAGGCGTGTCGCGTGCTTGTCGGCGAAATCGTGCCCGACGCGATTTTTCATCTGGCCGGGCAATCCAGCGTCGCTGCGTCGTTCCGCGATCCGGTCGGCAGCATCGAGGTGAACGGTCTCGGTACCGTGCACATGCTCGAAGCGATGCGCGCGAATGCACCCAAGGCGCACTTCCTGCTCGCGTCGAGCGCGGAAATATTCGGTGCGCCCGAGCAAGCGCCGCAGAACGAATCGACGCCACTCGCGGCGACTTCTCCCTATGGCTTGTCCAAACTGCTGGCGCATGGCGCGATCACGAGCTGGCGCGCGAGCTTCGGCCTTCGCGCATCGAGCGCGATTCTGTTCAATCATGAATCCGAATGGCGCGATCCGTCGTTCGTCACGCGCAAGTTGAGCATCGGCGCGGCGCGCATCGCGCTCGGGCGCGAGGAGTCGATCACGCTGGGCAATCTCGACGCCTGCCGGGATTTCGGCTATGCGCCGGATTACGTCGCGGCGATGGCGGCAATGGCCACTCGCGAAGAAGGCAGTGACTACGTGCTCGCCACCGGGCATGCGTCGAGCATCCGCGATTTCGCCTGTACGGCGTTCGCGGCGGCGGGCATCACGCTCGACTGGTTCGGCGACGGCTACGACGAAGCCGGTGTCGAGCGCGGCAGCGATCGCGTGCGCGTGCGAATCGATCGCGATCTGTTTCGGCCGAGCGATGCGCCGCTGCTGGTCGGCGATGCCTCGCGCGCGCGGAAAGATCTCGGTTTTGCGCCTTCGCTCGATGCAGCGGGACTCGCGCGGCGCATGGTCGAGGCCGATCTCGCGCGCGAACGTGCGCTCGCGAGCGGCACGCGCTAGATGCGGGTGATCTTCAATGTCGATGCGATCACGGCGCCGCTGACCGGTATCGGCCGCTATGCGCTCGAGCTCGCACACGGTCTCGCGGCGCACCCGGCGATCGAGGAGTTGCGCCTTTATTCGGCGTATCGCTGGGTCGATGATCCGGCCCACGCACTCAGCGCGAATCGAACGATCGCCGCGCTCCGCCGCAGCGTGCCGTTCAAGACGCAAGCGCTCGAGCTCTACATGAAACTGCGCGGCGCGTTGTTCGGGCTGCACACGCGACGCCTGCGCGGCTGGCTGCTGCACACGCCAAACTACGTCCTGATGCCGTTCGACGGGCCGACGCTGACGACGGTGCATGATCTGTCGTGGCTGAGCTATCCCGAAGCGCATCCGGTCGAACGAGTGCGTTTTCTCGATCGTCATCTGCCGCGCTCGCTCGAACGCGCGAACATGGTGCTGACCGATTCCGAATTCATCGCAGCCGAAATCGTCTCGCGCTTCGCGCTGTCGCGCGCGAAGATCCGTGTCGTGCCGCTCGGCGTCGACGCGAATTATCGCCCGCGCAGCAGCGAAGAGATCATGCCCGTGCTCGCCCGGCACGGTTTGCAGGACGGCAACTATCTTCTCGTCGTCGCAACCCTCGAGCCGCGCAAGAATCTCGCGCGACTGGTGCGCGCGTACGCGGCTCT
>DASYJJ010000350.1:0-1711 GCA_035996605.1 Rhodanobacteraceae bacterium | reverse complement strand
TGGAGACGGCGATGCACCTCAAACTCTGGCAGGTCGACGCGTTCGCGACGAAGGTTCTGGAAGGCAATCCCGCGGCAATCATTCCGCTCGAGTCGTGGATCGATGCCGGACTGATGCAGAAGATCGCCAACGAAAACAATCTCGCGGAGACGGCGTTCATCGTCGCAACCGAGCCCGGCCGGTATGATTTGCGCTGGTTCACGCCGGAAGCCGAGGTCGATCTCTGCGGCCACGCAACACTCGCGAGTGCTTGGTTGATCTTCGAGCAGCTCTCGACTGGCTTGAAGTCGGTATCGTTCCAGACCCGTTCAGGCGAACTGGTCGTGGACCGTAGCGACGACGGGCGGCACGTCATGTCCCTGCCCTCCGACTCGATTGCAGCCTTCGACGTGCCGGGACTCGCGCACCAGATTGCCGAGGCGCTCGGCACGAAGCCACCGACGTCCGTTCTCAAGGGTCGTTATGTGGTCGCTGTCTGGGACGACGCGCACACTGTGCGCGAGCTGGCAGGCCCCGGCGAGATCGCGCGTGTGTTACAACAGCATGGCCTCTGGGGTCTGATCGCGACCGCGCCGGACGATCAAGGCTATGATTTCGTTTCGCGTTTCTTCGCGCCCAGCAAAGGCGTGCCAGAAGATCCGGTGACCGGATCGGCGCATTGCGCGCTGACGCCTTATTGGGCCACGCGGTTAGGCAAGAAGACGCTAAAGGCGCGCCAGGTATCGCCCCGCGGCGGCGACCTAGTTTGCACCGACGACGGCGCGTGGACCATCTTGTCGGGACCTTGTGCGCTCTACATGACCGCGGAGATCACGGTTTGATTTCTATTCGGCCAGCAGCCCGCGCGGACAACGACGCGATCTGGCGTATTCTCGAGCCGACCTTGCGGGCCGGCGAAACCTACCCGCAGTCGCGCGACATCACGCGCGACGCGGCGCTCGCCTATTGGTGGTCGCCCACGCATGCGATTTTCGTGGCTGAAGACGAGAACGGGCATGTCAATGCCACATATTACCTGAAGGCCAACACCGGCGGGCCGGGCAGTCACGTCGCCAATTGCGGATACATGACGCTGCCGCGGGCCTGGGGACACGGCGTAGGGCGCGCCCTGTGCCTGCACTCGCTGGACGAAGCGCGGCGGCGCGGTTTCCGCGCAATGCAATTTAATCTGGTGATCTCCACCAATGCACGGGCGTTGCATCTATGGCAGTCCTGCGGCTTCGGGATCGTCGGACGCCTGCCCGGCGCGTTCGAGCATCCCACGCAGGGCTTCGTGGACGCGCTGATCCTGTTCCAGACGCTCTAGGAATTGTCCTGTCCGGACGGACCTTCGAGCTTTTCGTCCATATCGACGATGCCGTCGCCGAATTCTGACAGACCTTCTTCTAGATAGTCGCCGAGCAAGGGCATCTCCATCAAATAGTAGGCGGGCCGCTTGCCGTGCTCGCTGCGCGCAGTTTCCAGCGCTTCCTGCCAGTCGTCCAGATCGTAAGTGCCGCGGCCGATCCACGCGAGCGCGATGAGTTCGATCCGCTGATCCGCATTGAGCTCGCGGATCGCGTCGAACAGTTCCTGCCGTGTCGCATCGCCGCCCTGATCTTCAAGGATATCGGCGGAGCCGTCATCGGTCGGATTGGACCCTGAATCCGGATCGCTCCCGCCTTCCTTCGCGTCGAATTCGCGCGCCTTCTCGACGATGAAAGCGATCTTG
>DASYJJ010000349.1:0-16212 GCA_035996605.1 Rhodanobacteraceae bacterium | reverse complement strand
GATGACGACCGCGTTGGCATACAGCCACACGCCGATCATCAGAAGGAAATAGATGAGATCGCGCATATCGATCACGCCCTTGCTGATCGACGTGAAGTGGGTCAGGAAGCTCAGTCCCGACACCGCATCGACGACGCCCTGCGGCGCGATCGCCCGGAAGAAATCGAGTACCAGCGGAAATCCGGAGAGCAGCAGCAGGAAGCACACGACGACGGTCAGGATGAATGCGATGACCTGGTTGCGCGTCGCCGCGGAAATGCACGAGCCGATCGCAAGGAACGCGCCCGCCATCAACAGCGAGCCCAAGTAGCTCGCGAAAATCACGCCGTTGTCCGGGCTGCCGAGATAGTTGACGGTGATCCAGATCGGAAACGTCAGCGCCAGCGCGATACCGATGAACGCCCATGCAGCGAGGAATTTGCCCAGCACCGCCTGCCACATCGTCACCGGCAGCGTCAGCAGCAATTCGATCGTGCCGCTCTTGCGCTCCTCGGCCCACAGACGCATCGAGACTGCGGGCACCAGAAACAGATACAGCCATGGATGAAAATTGAAAAACGGTTGCAGATCGGCCTGGCCGCGCTCGTAAAAATTGCCGAGATAGAACGTGAACGCCCCGGACAGGATCAGGAAGATCACGATGAAGACGTAGGCGACCGGCGTCGCGAAATAGCTTTTCAGCTCACGCTTGAATACGGTGATGACGCCGCTCATGTGCGCGCCTCCTTGCCGGCTGCTTCCTGGGTGATGGTGCGGAACACCTCGTCCAGACGGCCGCCTTCGAGCGCGAGTTCGCGTACAGCGACGCCTTGGCTGGTGAGCGCATCACTCACCGCAGCGAAGATGGCACGTCCTGGCTTCGGGAATGCGGTGATGCGCCCGTCCTGCGGATCGACCTCGATCGCGGCGACGTCGGCGACGCGCGCCAGCGCATCCTTAGCAGCGCTGATGTTTTCCGCGGTCAGCGACACCGCCTGGTGATAGCGCGAACGTGCCTCGAGCTCGCTCGGCTTCGCATCGGCGAGAATTCGCCCGGCGGCGATGATGATCGCGCGAGTGCAGACCGCGTGCACTTCCTCGAGCATATGCGTGGAAACGATGATCGTCTTGTCGCGCGCCATCGCGTTGATCAGCGTGCGCACTTCGTGTTTCTGGTTCGGATCGAGCCCGTCGGTCGGCTCGTCGAGGATCAGCACGGCCGGATCGTGCAGGATCGCCTGTGCGAGTCCGACGCGGCGCTTGAAACCCTTGGACAACGTGTCGATCGGCTGCTCGAGCACACGTTCCAGATGCAGCCGGGCGATCGCATCGTCCAGGCGCTTGTCGCGCAGGTCGCCCTTCAACTCGCGCACGTCCGCGATGAATTCGAGAAACTCGTGCACGGTCATCTCGCCGTAGCTCGGCGCGCCTTCAGGCAAGTAGCCGAGCACGCGCTTGGCCTTCAGCGGCTGACTTTCGATGTCGTAGCCGCCGACCGAGGCGCTGCCCGATGTCGGCGCGAGAAAGCCGGCCAGCATCTTCATCGTCGTCGATTTGCCGGCGCCGTTCGGGCCAAGAAAGCCGAGGACTTGCCCGGGCTCGACCTTGAAACTGATGCCGTCGACGGCGACGAGATCGCCGTAGCGTTTACAGATTTGTCGGGTTTCTATCATGGTCCGCTTCACCGTCATGTCGCGAGAACGCGCGGGCAAAGCCCGCGGACCCGCGAGGGTTGGTCGAGTCGTGCGAGCGTCCTCGTCGCGAAAATCAGCAAGCGGCCTTCCATGACCGCGCCTTTCAACGAAAACGGCACCCGCGAATCCGCGACGATCCGGGCTGCGGCGCGAAAACCGCAGCGACCCTCAAGGCGGACGAAAATGCGAGCGCAGCGGAAGATACAGCAAGATCCGAGAAAAGTTCCCGGCGCGGCCGCGGTCCGACCGATCGAGCTATCAAATCGCCGCCTGCGCGACGGCGTTTTCATCGGTGTCGCGATCATCGCGCAGGGCCAGGAGCCGCGGCGCCGGATAGCTACGCCCAGGGCGAATCGGCCTGAAACACGGCGCGTTTTCAAAGAAGGCGTCCGATTGCGGGCCTTCGTTCCAATCAGGAATTCCGGCCAGCGGCAGTGGACGCAGCTCTTGCGGATCGATGAGCCATCGTCCCGTCGCGATGGCACGCGCAATCGCCGCCTCGGCCTCGGGCCACGAAGCGATCAGAGCGCCACGACTGCGCTCGGCGATTTCATCGCGGCCCACGTGAACGGCCAACGCCTTGGCCACCGGAAGCTCGCCGTGATCAAGCGCAAAGTCGAACAACGCATGTCCTATCACGGTCACGGCGATGCGCGTTCCCCACGCGTCGCGATGCGTTGCGAACAACGCCCGCCAGTCGTGCGCGTCCCACGCATTCGCAATCTCTCTATCGGACAACCAGACAATCGCACCGGCCTCATCGAAGTGGGTCAGCGCACATTGCCCGCGCGTGCGCTGCTTCGGGCCGACCTTTGCGATATCCGCCACCTGACGCGAATTCATCGCGCGCTTGAGCGCTTCGTGGCAGAGCCACATCAGGGCATTGAACGCATCGTGCGTGTCGTTCTCACGCGAAGCGATCAGTCCAAAACGAGCGATGCGATCTTCGAAGTGCAAGCCGTCGGCCAGAAGCTCGGGAGTCTGCGCCACGAAGCGAAGATCGTTTCCGCTGCCGCGCGATGAGAGCGCCTCGTTCCAGCGCTCGACAGGCGCCGAAAAGCATTCTTCGAACGGAGCGAGTCCGGCGACCAGCGGGGTGCGCGGAAGCGCCCTTGGAGCCGTTGGCTCGACGCTCTCGATCACGACTCAAGCGGCAGCAACGCGGGCAATCAGGTCGTGCTCGTCGGCGTGAACCACGTCGACCTCGACGAATTGCCCGCAGCGCAGCTTCTGCCCGTCGTCGATGCGCACGATGCCGTCGATTTCCGGCGCGTCGGCTTTCGAACGTGCGATGGCGCCGTCGGAATCGACCTCATCGACGATCACCGTCATGCGCGAACCGACCTTGCGCGCAAGCCGCAACGCGGAAATCTCGGCTTGCACTTCCATGAAGCGCTCGAGCCGCTCTTCCTTGAGCTCTTCGGGCACGGGATCGGGCAACGCGTTCGCCTTCGCTCCATCGACCGGCGAATAAGCAAAAGCGCCGACACGATCGAGCTCTGCTTCGCGAAGGAAGTCGAGCAATTCTTCGAACTCGGCTTCGGTCTCGCCCGGAAACCCGACGATGAACGTGCTGCGCACGGTGAGATCCGGACACGCAGCGCGCCACGCGTGCACGCGCGCGAGCACCTTGTCGACCGCGCCCGGCCGTTTCATCAACTTGAGGATGCGCGGACTCGCATGCTGGAACGGAATGTCCAGATACGGAAGGATCCGACCTTGCGCCATCAGCGGAATCACGTCGTCGACATGCGGATACGGATAAACGTAGTGGAGGCGCACCCACACGCCAAGCTCGGCCAGCGCGAGACAAAGTCCCGTCATGCGCGTTTCATACGTATTGCCGCGCCACTCGCGCGAGGTGTATTTGAGATCGACACCGTAAGCACTCGTGTCCTGCGAGACGACCAGTAGTTCCTTGACGCCGCCCTTGACGAGTTTCTCGGCCTCGATCAGTACTTCGTCAACCGGACGCGAAACCAGGTCGCCGCGCATCGAGGGAATGATGCAGAACGTGCAGCGATGATTGCAACCTTCCGAAATCTTGAGGTACGCGTAGTGTTTCGGCGTCAGCTTGATGCCTTGCGGCGGCACCAGATCCATGAACGGATCGTGCTTGGGCGGCAACGCCAAGTGCACGGCGTTCATCACGCTCGCGTAATCCTGCGGCCCACTGATCGAAAGCACATCCGGATGCGCGTCGCGAATCAACTGAGCGCGCTTGCCGAGACATCCGGTCACGATCACCTTGCCGTTCTCTTCGAGCGCTTCGCCGATCGCATCGAGCGATTCGGTCACCGCCGCATCGATGAAGCCGCAGGTGTTGACGACCACCACGTCCGCGGCATCGTAGCTGGGCACGATGTCGTAGCCCTCGACCCGCAATTGGGTCAAAATGCGTTCCGAATCTACGAGGGCTTTCGGACAGCCGAGGCTGACGAAACCGACCTTGGGATTGCGTGGGGACATGGCGAAAGCTGAACCGGGAATTTCAATAGTTTACCTTTCGGGCATCGACTCGGGCATTCGGCACGATGCGGACGGCGCGAACGGGCAAAATCGCGCATGATGTTTGTGTGTTTGCGCCAAGGGACGCACGGCGCAACGGGGGGGATCGGGTGAAACAAGCTCGCCAGGCTAGATACCGGCGTGGTCTTTGCGCGTGGCTGCGCGCGGCCGCCGCTTGCCTTGCCGTCGCCGCGACTGTCGTGCCACGCATCGCAAGATCAGCGGACGACGAAGGCTATCCACGCGCGCTGGCGGCTGCATCGGCATTGCGCTTTGCACAGACCGTTGCCGACACGCTCAAGACGCCGCTCGCAGCCACGCTCGTGCATGGCATCGGCGGCGCGAGAGCCGATGCGTGGACCGCATGGATCGCCGGAAATCTTTTTTCCGCTGTCGGCGCAATGGTTGCTGCCGACGGCGAGTGGCAGCGCGTGGCGGAACTCGCCCGGCGCAACGGCGATACCGATGAATTTGCCGGCGCGCTCGCCCAACGCGTCGAGATCGCGCTCAGCGAAGGCGAATACGCACGCTGTCAGGAGTTGGCCGAACAACTCGCGCTCGTCGCGGACGCCAGCGGCAACCGAATCCAGTCGGCGTTTGCCGAAGCCAATCTCGGAGTCCTCGAGCGTCGCCGCGGTCATCTCGACGGCGCACTTTCGCATCAGGAGCATGCGCTCGAGCTCTATCGTTCCGCCGCGGATTCATACGGAGCCGCGCAATCGCTGACGAACCTCGCCACCGTCTATCGCGACCGGGGCGATTTCGCCAAGGCATTGGACATGGCGCTCGAATCGGTCGCATTGCGGGAGCGAACCGGCGACAAACTCGAAATTGCCTATCGCAACGCCGGCCTCCTCTACCGCGAAATCGAAGATGCGCCGACCGCGCGCTCGTACTTCGAACGCGCACTTGCGATCGCGGCGAAACAGGGCAATCCGGCCACCTACTCGCCCGTTGTGGGTGCGTACGCAGGGCTCCTCAACGATCTTGGCGAATTTCCAGCGGCCGAAGTGTCAGCGCAAGAAGCGCTCGCGATCGATCGCGCGCTCGGTGATCGACCGCACCAGGGCCTCGAGCGTCTCGAAATCGGACGCGCGATGTTCGGGCAACGCCGCAACGATGAAGCGACCACCGAACTTGAAGCGGCGCTCACGCTCGGCCGCGAGCTCGGCCAGCGTGAAATCGTTGCGCGTTCGCTGCTCCATCTCGCCGACATCGCGCTGATCGAACACGATCGACTGCGCGCACACGGCCTGCTCGACGAAGCGATCGCCGGACTCGAAGCGGCACGCCTCCGGCCGCAGCTCGCGCTTGCCTACGCATCGCGCGAGCAGCTCGCGCGCGCCGAGCACGACGACGCCGATGCGCTGCGCTTCGCGCACAAATACGCCGCCGAACGCGAAGAACTGCTCGGCATCCGCGCGAGCCGCCAGCTCGCCGAGCTCGAAACCAGGCACGCGCGCGCGGAAGCCGAACAGCGTTTCGCCCTCTTGTCGAAGGACAACGAGCTCCAGGCCGCGCTGCTCGCCAAGCAACGTCTCGAGCGACGCGGCGGCCTGATCGCGATGGCCGGCCTCGGCGCGCTGCTGGTGCTCATGGCCTGGCGCTTCTTCGGCGTGAACCGTCTCAACCACGCGCTCTCGCGGCGCAACACCGAAATCGAGCGCCAGCGCATAGCGCTCGCCAACGCCAATCACAAACTCGAGCAGCAAGCTGCGGAGCTTTATCAAGCCGCCATCACCGACTCGATGACCGGCGTCTCCAATCGCGCGCACAGCCTCGATCGTCTCGCGCAAAGCATCGAAGAATGCACACGCAACGATCGCGAGCTCGCGGTTCTGCTCATCGACTTCGACAACTTCAAACAGATCAACGATCTGCACGGCCATATTTTCGGCGACACGGTGCTCGTCGCCGGAGTCGAAGCGATGCGCCGCTGCCTTCGTCCGGGGGATCTGCTGGGCCGCGTCGGCGGCGAGGAATTCGTCGCCATCGTGCCCGACTGCGACGCTGACAGCGTGATCGCACTCGCCGAACGTCTGCGCACGCGCGTCGCCGAGAAACTCAGCGAGCAGATCCCCGAACTCTCCTTCACCGCCACAGTCAGCATCGGAGTTGCGCGACTCGCGCAACTCGAACCTTCGCCCAGACTCGAGGCTTTGCTCGAAGCCGCCGACAAGGCGCTCTATGCGGCGAAGAGTGCGGGGCGCAATCGGGTGCAGCGATACGCGGCGTAACGTTTGTCGGGTTTGTTTTCTTGTCGTTCTTGGAAGGATCCTTTTTCCTTCGTTCCGGCAATGGGTTCTTAGTCTCGTCGTCCCGGCGAAAGCCGGGATCCATTTGCTTCTTCTTTGGCCGGGCTGCGCGATAGCCTCCCAATCCAAACCCCGCCGGAGAAAACCACAAGAAACACCACACAACATAAGCGACAATCTCCCCAGCCAAACACAAACACAGTGACCCCAACGATAGCGACGCAAAAACCAAGAGAATCCAATGGGCGAACCCATCCAACTCAACACCTCCCGCACCCAATGCATCGGCGCCTACCTCGCGAAACCCGCAGGCAAACCAAAAGGCGGCATTGTCGTTGTGCAGGAAATCTTTGGCGTCAATCAGCACATGCGCAATGTCACTGATCGATTCGCCGAGAACGGGTACGTCGCGATCGCGCCGGCGTTTTTCGATCACGTCGAAAGCGGCGTCGAGCTTGGCTACGACGAAGCGGGTTTCAAACGCGGGAAGGATCTCGTCGGCGAAATCAGTTTCGATCAGGCGATCGAAGACGTCGCGAGCGCCGCGGATTCGATCCGCTCGGCAGGGCGCATTGGCTGCGTCGGCTATTGCTGGGGCGGTACCGTCGCGTTCTTGGCGGCGACGCGTCTTGCGATGCCCGCCGTCAGCTATTACGGGGCTCGCAACGTGAAATTCCTCGACGAGCCGCCGAAAGCGCCGGCGCAATTCCATTTCGGCGAGCGCGATTCGTCGATTCCGCCCGAAGCGGTGCAGCGGCATCGCGAAGTGTTGCCCGACGCCGAGATCTACACCTATCCGACGGGCCACGCGTTCGATCGCGGCGTCGATCCGAAAGTCTTTGACGCACCGAGCGCGAAGCTTGCGCTGGGACGCACGCTCGCGTTCTTCGCGCGGTATCTCACCGCCGCATGAGCGCGCGCTTCAAGCTCGATCCCCGGCTCCTTGCCGACACAGATGCGATCGGCGAATTGCCGTTGTCGGACCTGTTGTTGATGAACGACGCACGTTTTCCGTGGCTGATCCTGGTGCCACGCATCGCGGGCGCGCGCGAGCTCATCGATCTCGACGAGCGCGATCAGCAAACTCTCCTCGGCGAAATCAATCTCATCGGCCGCGCGCTCGAGACACTCCTGCGTCCGGACAAACTCAACATCGCCGCACTCGGCAACATCGTGGCGCAACTGCACGTGCACGTGATCGCCCGCTTCGCCGAGGATGCGGCGTGGCCGCAGCCAGTGTGGGGGCACGGCGAGCGCATTCTCTACACAGAAACCGAGCGCGCATCGCGCATCGCCAAGATCCGCGCGCCGTTGCGCGGCGTTCTAGCATGAGTCATCAGGCCACGGCCGATCGCGACGTCTCGATCGAGCCGCTCGGCGAGTCGACGCTGCTGCTGCGTTTCGGCGAAGGGCTTGATTCCGTGGTCAACGCACGCGTGCATGCCGCGTCGGCGATGCTGCATGCGGCGCATCTGCCCGGCATCGTCGATATCGTGCCGGCCTACGCCACGCTCGGTTTGCACTACGAGCCTTCGGCGTGGATCGACGGACACGGCGGATCGCCCGCACTTCACATCACGGCGGCCGTACGCGCGATTTTTCGCGAACCGCCGACGGACCTGCACGGCGAAACCGCGACGATCGAGATTCCGGTCTGCTATGGCGGTGAATTCGGCGCGGACCTCCAGACACTCGCGACTCATGCGGCGCTCACCATCGACGAAGTGATCGCGCGGCACACGGCGGGAACCTATCGCGTCGCGATGCTCGGTTTTGCGCCGGGTTTCCCGTATTTTTTTGGACTCGATCCATCGCTGCACATGCCGCGCCGCGCGAGCCCACGCACGCGCGTGCCAGCGGGTTCGGTCGCGATCGGCGGCGCGCAAACGGGCATCTATCCGTCCGAACTTCCGGGCGGCTGGCAGATCATCGGCCGCTCGCCCGCCGTTTTGTTCGACGTGAAGCGCGATCCGCCAAGCCTGCTGATGCCCGGCGACACCGTGCGTTTCGTTCGAATCGACGCGAAGCAATTCGCCGAGCAAGCGCCGCTGTGATCGTCGACGTATTGCGTCCCGGTTTGTTGACGACGCTGCAGGACCGCGGCCGCCATGGCTGTGCGATGCTCGGCGTCGGCCGCGCCGGAGCGATGGACGATGTCGCGCTGCGGCTTGCGAATGCACTGGTCGGGAACGAGCCGGACGCTGCGGTTCTCGAAATCACGCTGATCGGCCCACGACTCCGCTTCGACAAAGCGGTGACGATCGCACTCACCGGTGCTGAATTCCCGGTGCGGATCGGCCACTACGAAACTCCGATGTGGCAACCGGTTGTCATCGAAGCGGGCGCCGAACTCGAGATCGGTACGGCACGACGCGGCGCGCGCGCGTACCTGGCGATCGCGGGTGCGTTCGCCGCGGAGCCGGTGCTTGGTAGTCGTTCCACCGATGTCAACGCACGACTCGGCGGTGTCGATGGCCGTCCGCTGCGCGAGAACGATCGGATTCGGATCGATGTGCGCGACGATCCAACATCGCGTGCCCGCGAGAAACAACGCGCGTCGTTCCGGCGGGCGCGCGGCGCGCGCTGGTCGTTGGATCCGCGTCCGTGGCTCGACACGGATACCGCTTCGCCGATTCGCCTGATGCGCGGTCATCATTTCGACGCGCTGGATGTGCGCTCGCGCGCTGCGCTGTTCGCGGAGGGTTTTCGCATAGCGTCGGATTCGAACCGCGTCGGTTTTCGCCTCGACGGTCCGCGTCTCGAGCTCGCATCGCCGCTCGAACTCGTCAGCGAGCCGCTCGCTGCGGGCACCGTGCAGTTGCCGCCCGGCGGCCAACCGATTGCATTGATGGCGGAGCATCCGACGACCGGCGGCTATCCGCGCGTCGGCCAGATCGCAGCGGTGGATCTGCCGCGGCTGGCGCAACGGCGGCCCGGAGATAGCGTACGTTTCGCTGAAATCGATCTTGGCGAGGCGCAATCGCGCTATCTTGAACGCGAGCGCGAACTCACTCGCCTGATCGCCGCGATCGGTGAACGGCTAAGCCAATGAAGACGATCGATCTCAACTGCGACATGGGCGAGTCGTTCGGCGCCTGGACGATGGGCCAGGACGACGGCGTGCTCGAATTCGTCTCTTCGGCGAACATCGCGTGCGGGTTTCATGCAGGCGATCCGGCGACGATGCGCCGCACCGTCGCCGCCGCCGTCGCGCGTGGTGTTGCCATCGGCGCACATCCGTCGTTGCCTGACCTCGCGGGCTTTGGCCGACGCGAGATGCGCGTGTCAACCGACGATGCCTACGCGATGACGCTCTACCAAATCGGCGCGCTCGCTGCGATGGCGCGTGCCGTGGGCGCGCATCTTGCGCATGTGAAGCCGCACGGCGCGCTCTACAACATGGCCGCGAAGGATGGCGTGCTTGCCGGTGCGATTGCTGCCGCAGTTCGGGATTTCGACCGCGGCCTGATCCTGGTCGGCCTCGCCGGTAGCGAGCTTCCGCGCGCCGGCGAAACAGTGGGCCTCGCGGTTGCGCACGAGGCATTCGCCGACCGGCGTTACGAAACCGACGGATCGCTGATGCCGCGCGGGAAAACGGGCGCTGTCATCAATGAGATCGACACCGCAGTCGCGCAGGCGATCGCGATCGCAACGCGTGGCGAAACCGAAGGTCCCGACGGAACAATACGCATCCGCGCGGACACGATCTGCGTGCATGGCGATCGCGCCGACGCAGCGTTGTTCGCGCGTCGCTTGCGCCAGGGTCTCGAAGCGGCCGGCATCAACATCGCAGCGTTGCCGACAGGACGCGGCGCTTGAACGCGTGGCCGCTGCTTGGCGTCGGCGTCGTCATTGCGGGTTTCGCGTTGCGCCGCAATCCGGTGCTCGTGGTCGTGATCGCGGGCGTCGTCAGCGGCGTCGCATCCGGCATGGGCGTCGGCGATCTGCTGGCGTTGCTCGGCACTTCGTTCGCGAGCAACCGCGTTTTGCTGCTTTTCACGCTGACGCTGCCGGTGATCGGTCTCCTCGAACGCTACGGCTTGCGCGAGCGTGCGCAGGCATGGATTTCGGGATTCCGCCGGTTGTCGCTCGCGCGCCTGCTCGTTTCGTATCTCGCGCTGCGCCAGCTTTTTTCGATGTTCGGCCTGATCGACATCGCCGGCCACGCGCAGACCGTGCGTCCACTTATCGCCCCGATGAGCGAATCGGCCGCAGCGCGCGATGCGCCGCTCGACGACGCAGCACGCGCACGCGTGCGGGCTCTCGCGGCTGCGACCGACAACATCGGGCGCTTCTTCGGCGAAGACGTGTTTCTCGCATTCGGAGCGGTGCTGCTGATCCAGCGTTTCTTCGAGAGTCAGGGCATCCATCTCGAGCCGTTCGCGATTGCGCTTTGGGCGCTGCCGACGGCTATCGCAGCGTTCTTTATCCACGCTGCGCGAATTCTCTGGGTGCAGCGGAGTCTGGAGCGGGATGCGCGTGCCAACACAGCGATGGAAGCGACCGATGCTGCGCGTTGAGCACATCTATTGGCTGGTGGGTGCGTTCCTGCTCGTCGCCGCGGCGATGGATGCGCGCGCGCGTCGCTGGAGCGCTGCTGCGTTCTGGGCGGTACTGGCGATGCCGTTCCTTTTCGGCGATGCGATTCTCGGAGCGGCGCAAAGCGGCACGCGCTGGCCGGCGCAAGCAATGGGTGCTGGCTTGATTGTGCTCGGCATTCTCGCCGCGCGCGGAAAATTGCGCACGCACGAGGATTCGCCGGATGCCGAAGCGCAGCGTCGCGTCTCCGCGCAGCATTTCGGCAACCGGCTGTTCGTCCCGGCGCTCGCGATTCCGCTGGTTACGGTCGCCCTGGTCCTTGCCGCTCCGCGTCTCCACTGGAATTCGACGCCGCTGATCGACGCCGCGCAGACGACGCTGATCTCGCTGGGGATTGCGTGCGTGGTCGCGCTTGCGATCGGTTTGCGCATCACGCGCGCGCCGTTCCCGCAGGCGCTCGCCGAAGGTCGGCGACTGCTCGATGCGCTCGGCTGGGCAGCGCTGCTGCCGATGGTGCTGGCGACGCTGGGCAGCGTGTTCGCATCGACCGGCGTCGGAGACGCGATCGCGGCGATCGTAGGCGCGGTGATTTCCGCGGACAATCGCGCTGCGTGTCTTTTCGCGTTCGCGTTCGGGATGGTCGCGCTGACCGTCATCATGGGCAACGCATTCGCGGCATTTCCGGTGATGATGGCCGGCGTCGGTCTACCGCTCCTGGTGCTGAGGCATCATGCGAATCCCGCGGCACTCGGAGCGATTGGCATGCTGACCGGCTATTGCGGAACGCTGCTGACGCCGATGGCGGCCAACTTCAACATCGTGCCCGCGGTGCTGCTCGAGCTGCCCGATCAATACGGCGTGATTCGCGCGCAATGGCCAACGGCGGTGATACTGCTCGCGATGAATCTCGTTCTGATGTGGATGCTGGTGTTCCGATGAGCACAGAACCAACGGTCCTCCTGACCGGCTTCGAACCGTTCGGTGGCGAGGGCATCAATCCGTCGCGCGAGCTCGTGCGTCGATTGGACGGCGAGATCGTCAATGGCCATCGCGTCGTTACCGCGGTCTTGCCGGTGGCGTTCTCCTCGACTCTGCCGATTCTCGAAGTACTGCTCGAAACACACCGGCCGGCGCTGGCACTCGCGACAGGTCAAGCAGGCGGGTGCAGTGCGCTTTCGATCGAGCGTGTCGCAGCGAATCTGATCGACGCGCGCATTCCGGATGCCGATGGCCGGCAACCGATCGACGAGCCCGTGATCGAAGGCGCACCCAGCGCGTATTTCTCGACGCTCCCGGTGAAAGCGATGCTCGCGCGATTGCGCGCGCTGGGCATACCCGCGGCGCTATCACAGAGTGCGGGACTCTACGTCTGCAACCAGGTTTTTTTTGGGCTCGCGCATCTCGTCGCAGCACATCACCCCGGAATGCGCGCGGGATTCATGCACGTGCCTTGGCTGCCCGAACAGGCGGCCCGCCATCACGGACAGCCAAGCATGGCGCTCGAAACGATGATCGAAGGCCTGCGCGCGGCGCTCGAATGCGCCATCGCGACGCGACGCGACTTGAGATTTGCGGGCGGCGACACGCATTGACGCGCGGAGGAGCTGAGGTTGCGCGTGTGGAATTGAACGATCGCGCTCTGCCGACGCAAAGCGCGCGCGCTAAGCAGTGCGAACTCAGCTGCCGACGACCAGCGCCTTCAAGTCACCGCCATCCTCTTCGAACGCTTCGATTTCCAGCGTCTTCGCGCTCGACGCGATGGCTTTCTTCTGCAGATCGTCGGCCCCGTGGCGGAGGACAACGCCGGTGATGTGCTCGTCGTCGCGCAGCTGGCCGAGATAGCCGTAGAGCTCGACCTTGCCCATCGTGTAGCCGTTGATCGAAAACTTCTCGCCCTTCTCGGGCTTCACCCACGCCCGGTTGTCGCGGACGTCACCGCGCGCGAATGCCGCAGCGGCAGTGACGAGACCGAGGGCCAGAATCGCAATCCGCACGATCTTGATCATGTTTGAGCTCCGTTGATGAACTACTTGCCCGCTTCGGGCTTCGGTGCGTTTTCATCTTCCTTCAACTGCGCACGGAGCTCGGAGATGGTGCCGTCCTTCGCCTGCATGAAGGCGCGGATCTTGAGCTGATAGGAAACGCGCGCGAGCGCGATGATGTGCTCGTTCTTGATGCGTTCCTTCTCGCCGCGCTTGACGATGATGGTCGCGACGGGGAGATTCTGGTCCTTGCGGTAACGCAATGCGCTGCGCAAATCTTCTTCGGTCAGCGGCGCACCGTCGTAGTCGAACTGGTTGTCCTTGTCGGCGATCAGCGTCACGTCGAAGCTCGGCGGGATGTTCGATGCCTGGTTCAGGAGGTCCTTGTTGACGCCGCGGCCGCCGCAGGCGGAAAGCAGCAACGCCGCGGCGCAGGCCAACGCCGCCAGCCACGGTATCCGCTTGCAGGAAAGATTCCGCATACCCGAACACTCCCGAACTTTCGAAAAAGGACCGCAAGGTTACCACCGCCGTTCGCCGCCGGCATGCACGGGTTGCCGCGGGTTCAGGCGTGCGGCAATGTCACGCCGCGCTGGCCCATGTATTTGCCGCCGCGGTCCTTGTAGCTCGTTTCGCATTCCTCGTCGGATTCGAGGAACAGCATCTGGGCGACGCCCTCGTTTGCGTAGATGCGCGCGGGCAGCGGCGTCGTGTTGGAGAATTCCAGCGTGACGTGGCCTTCCCATTCCGGCTCGAGCGGCGTCACGTTGACGATGATCCCGCAACGGGCGTAGGTGCTTTTGCCAAGACAGATCGTGAGCACTTTGCGCGGGATGCGGAAGTATTCGACCGTCCGCGCCAGCGCGAACGAGTTCGGCGGAATGATGCAGACATCGGATTTGATGTCGACGAAGCTGCGCGCGTCGAAATTCTTCGGATCGACGATCGTCGAGTTGATGTTGGTGAACACCTTGAACTCGTCCGCGCAACGCACATCGTAGCCGTAGCTCGACGTGCCGTACGAAATCAGCCGATGGCCGCCGTTCTGCTTGACCTGGCCGGGCTCGAACGGCTCGATCATTTTTTGCGTCGCCGCCATGCGGCGGATCCATTTGTCGGACTTGATGGTCATGCGCGTGTCTGCGTAGGTGATGGAGGGCATTCTAGTCGGTCGGCGCGTCCAATCGGATCGCGCGCGTCGAATCGGTCGGCGTGGAGAACGCGGCGCGGTTTTTCCTCTCCCGCTTTAGTTCCGCCGTTCCGCTGCCATTCCCCCTCTCCCGCTTGCGGGAGAGGGTTGGGGTGAGGGGCTTTTCGAGCGCGAACCAAGCTTGCCCTCACCCTACCCTCTCCCGCGCAGCGGGAGAGAGGATCTAGTCCCTCAAGTGTTCTGCACAACGATCTTCGGAAACTGGATCGCCTTGTTGCGCGCGCGCAGCGCAAGGCGCGCGGCAGCATTGCGCGCGATCTCACGGTAGCGCTGGGCAATGTCCGACTCGGGCATCGCCGCGACGCTCGGGGTGCCGCCGTCGGCCTGCTCGCGGATGCGGATGTCGAGCGGCATTGCGCCGAGCATCGGAACGCCGTATTGCTCGGCCATTCGCGCGCCGCCGCCTTCGCCGAAGATGTGTTCTTCGAAACCGCAGTTCGAGCACACGTGTGTCGCCATGTTCTCGATGATGCCGAGCACGGGCACGTTGACCTTCTCGAACATCTTCAGTGCCTTCTTCGCGTCGAGCAGCGCGATGTCCTGCGGCGTCGTCACGATGATCGCGCCGGAAACCGGCACACGCTGGCACAGCGTCAGCTGGATATCGCCGGTGCCCGGGGGCAAATCGATGATCAGGTAATCGAGATCGGACCAGTTCGTCTCGCCGAGGAGTTGCTGCAACGCCTGCGTCACCATCGGCCCGCGCCAGATCATCGCGGTGTCTTCTTCGATCATGAAGCCGATCGACATGACCTGGATGCCGTGATTCGTCTTCGGTTCGATGCGCTTGCCGTCCTTGGAATCCGGGCGGCCGGAAAGACCCAGCATCCGCGGCTGGCTCGGGCCATAGATGTCCGCGTCGAGCACGCCGACGCTGGCGCCTTCGGCCTTGAGGGCAAGCGCGAGATTGGCCGCAACCGTCGACTTGCCGACACCGCCTTTGCCCGATGCGATGGCGATGATGTTCTTGACGTTCGGCAGCGGCGTCAGTCCTTCCTGCACGACGTGCGCGTGAACGCGCGAGGACACGCTGACGGCCGCGTGCGCGATTTCGGGATCGGCTTCGAGCGCTTCCTTGACCCGTTCGGCGACATCTGCCTGCGCGGAGAGCGCCGGATATCCAAGCTGGATATCAACGGAGACATCGTTGCCGGAAACGCCGACGCCACGTAGCGCGCCGCTGGCGATGAGATCGGCGCCGGAGTGTGGATCGACGACGCCGGCCAGGATGCGCCGGGCGCGCGCCTCGAGGGTTTCGCTCATCAAAGGAGGTCGTGCGGAGAGAGCGCGTATTATGCCAGCCTGCGCTGCAGCGCGCCTTGACGTGCGCGACCGGCACCGGCAAGTTGCGAGCGCCATCGCAAGGAGAACCCCATGTTGCTGCGCTTCCAAGTGATTGCTTTCGCCGCCGCATCGCTCCTTTGCATGCGCGCGTTCGCCGCCGACGCGACGCCGGCCGGTGTCTGGAAGACCATTGACGACAAGACCGGCCAGCCGAAGTCGATCGTCGAAATCAGCGAGCAGAACGGCGAGCTGACCGGAAAGGTCAAACAGGTTCTGCAATCCGATCAGGGACCGAATCCCGTCTGCAAAGACTGCGAAGGTGAGCGCAAGAATCAGCCGGTCACCGGCATGACGATCATGTGGGGCATGAAGAAGAACGGCGACGAATGGAGCGGCGGGCAGATTCTCGATCCGAAGAACGGCAAGGTCTACGGCTGCAAGATGCATCTGACCGACAACGGGCAGAAGCTCGAAGTGCGGGGGTTCATCGGGTTTTCGTTGTTGGGGCGGACGCAGGTTTGGGATCGGCAGGCTGAGTGAGTCTTTGCGCGGTACGCGCGTGATCTCATAATCTGGGGTTTGTCCCACGGGGGCTTGCTCTTCGCCTTTTCGTGTTCTTCCGAGCGTTGGCGGTTTTCGCGAAGACCGACTCACGTCCCTGTGTGTTTTCGTCCGCCATCCTGGCGGCCGAGTCACTTTCTCTTGCTTGTGCAAGAGAAAGTAACCAAAGAGAACACACCCTCGGTGTCGCGCCCTTCGCT
>DASYJJ010000348.1:0-2237 GCA_035996605.1 Rhodanobacteraceae bacterium | reverse complement strand
CTTGCCGGCTACGGCGACCGGATGGACAAGTTCTTCGCCAGCAATCCCGGATTCCGCTCCCGCATCGCCCACCACATCGACTTTCCGGATTATTCCGACGACGAGTTGTTGGCCATTTCGGAATTGATGCTGCGCGAGATGAATTACCGGTTCAGCGCCGACGCACGCCAGGCCTTCGTCCGTTACATCGGCTTGCGCAAGACCCAGCCGCTGTTTTCCAACGCACGCTCGATACGCAACGCCCTCGACCGCATGCGGCTGCGCCAGGCCAACCGTCTGGTCGCCGATCTCGATCGCGTCCTGACTGCCGAGGATATCATGTCGCTCGAGGCGTCGGACGTGCTTGCCAGCCGGGTGTTTTCGAACGGCTCTGGCGGGTGAAGCGGGCGGTTCTCGATCCAGATCAACGCGCGGGCATCGGCGATGGACGAGTTGCGCGTACGAACTGCCTGATCGAGGACATCGACGCGTATTGGTGTCGCGGGCATGTATGCTCGCGTCTTTGCGCACGAATGCTTGATGGCTGAAAGCCGTGCGTTCAAGAAAAAATGTCTCTGTTCCCGGAAGATGCGGGCGTCCATTCCTTGGCACTGTGCGGCAATGAATCCAGATAACCGGATACTACGCTTTGGCATCCGGCCGCTCCCGAAAGGAATTCAGCGATGAACAAGGAATTGGCGCACATGCTGCGCACCGCTCCGCTTTCGACGCCTACCGCGCTTTCTGCGGACGCCGTTCGCGATATTTCAGCTGCGCTGACCGCGCTCCTTGCGGACGTGTTCGCCCTTTACATGAAAACCAAGAACTTCCATTGGCACATGTCTGGTCCGCATTTCCGCGACTATCATCTGCTGCTGGACGATCAGGGCGATCAGATCTTCGCCATGACCGATCCGCTGGCCGAACGCGTGCGGAAGATCGGCGGCACGACGCTTCGTTCTGCCGGGCACGTCACTCGGGTCCAGCGCATCCTGGACAACGATGCCGAGTATGTGAGCCCGCCCGATATGCTCGCCGAGCTTCGGGACGATAACGCGCAGCTTTCACGCAGCATGCGTCAGACACACCTGCTGTGCGATGAGGCAGGCGACGTTGCCACCGCAAGCCTGCTGGAAAACTGGATCGACGAGACCGAGAGACGTACCTGGTTCCTGTTCGAATGCACACGGCAGGGCTAGGCCGGCCTCCGCTGTTCGTTGAACCACTGAGGGACGTCAAGCTTCTCCTGAAGACCTGCTGCTCCCGAAGATTTGCTCCAAGAGTTGGGCTCGCGCGCTTTCCCCGGTAGCCGAGCCCTGGGGCCGTCCTACCCCTGTCCCACCTGACGGACGGCCCCGCTTTTTCAGACCGCAAAATCCAGTTCACGGCGGATACGCATGCCTTCCGTTACGATTGAACGTGAAGCGGGGGCTCGGTTTTCAGCCGAGCGCGGATCGCTCGCCGACGTAACGGAAGCGCCATACGAAACATCAAGTGATGTCGCGGCAATGCTGTCGAAGTTCATGGAGATGTCGCGTATCTCATCGCTTCTCATTCGTCGCCTCGCAACTTCACGTGTAACGAGTGACGCAAAATCATGGCGACGCCACAGTGTGATTGGCCTTCACAGCGGCCGGTCGACCCGGCATTTCGGGGGAGGTGCGGTCGCGGATGACAGAAAACCGCCAGCGCGCCGGGGTTTCTCCGGTGAGGCGTTTGAACACGGTCGAGAAGTGTGCCTGTGCCTGGAAGCCCACGTTAAGCGCGATCTCGGCGAGCGGCGTGTCCGTGCTGGATAGCATCGCCTTCGCACTCTCAATTCGCTGGTAGAGCAGATAGTCGTGCGGACGGTATCCCGTCGCCGCGCGAAACTGCGCGGCGAAGTGCATTCGCGACAGGCCGGCCACTTGCGCCAGGTCGGCGAGGCTGATGCTCTCGTCAAGGTGCGCGTCGACATACTGCTGCACACGCTTTAGCCGCCACTTGGGCAGGGCATTGACGGTAGGTCGCGGCTGCTCGAGTCTCGCGATATGCATGACCAGGGTTTGGCCGACGCTCTCCGCGTAGAGTCCGTCGCCCGCCCTGCCGCCCTCGGCGAGTGTCCGGCCGAGCAATTCCGCCAGCGGATCACGGATAACGAAATCGTTCAGATCTCGTATCGGTTGGGACAGGCCGGGCCGCGCTGCGTCCTGGCGCATTCGCAGGTACTCGTTCGAAACATGGAAATGGATGAAGTCGCACGGCGCGCGAAACTCGGC
>DASYJJ010000347.1:0-4207 GCA_035996605.1 Rhodanobacteraceae bacterium | reverse complement strand
TCTCGTGCCGGCGTTGAGCTGCTACGAGCTCTGCAACAACGGTTGGCAGTATTTCATGGCGAGCTTGCAACAGTTCGCCGAAACCGGCCGCGGTACGCCGTACACGATCAAGACGGCGGTGGCGGCATGAAAACGCAACCGGCGGCCAACACGAACACGAACACGAACACGAACACGAGTGCGGGCGCGGAAACGGATCGCATCACGCGCAGCGTCGCCATCAATGCGCCACGCGCGCGTGTGTGGCGCGCGCTCGCGAATGCCGAGGAATTCGGCAGCTGGTTCGGCGCGAATCTGAAGGGCCAGACGTTCGCGCCGGGGCAGCGCGCGCGCGGGCCGTTCACGTTTGCCGGCTACGAGCATCTCTCGTTCGATGTGGTCATCGATCGCGTCGAACCCGAAAAGCTGCTTTCGTATCGGTGGCATCCGTACGCGATGGATTCCGCCGTCGATTACGAGAAAGAACAGCCGACGCTGGTGACTTTCACGCTGAAGGACGCGCCGAACGACAGCACGCTGCTGACGGTGGTGGAAAGCGGCTTCGACAACGTGCCGCCGCATCGCCGCCTCGAAGCGTTCCGCATGAACACGCGCGGCTGGGAAATGCAGCTCGAGAAAATCGCGCGCCATGTCGGCGCATAGCGGCAACGCGAAGCGTGCGGGTCGGCGTAGTGGCGGAATGTCCGCGCTGGTGCGATCGAGCGATGTGCTCGCTGGCGTCTTCGCGGCGCTCGGGGATTCGACGCGGTTGAAACTCGTCGCGGTGCTGTGCGCGGGCGGCGCATTTTCGATCGCGCAGCTCACCGCAAACACCGAAATGACCCGGCAGGGCGTGACCAAACATCTGCAGGTGCTCGCCGAGGCCGGCGTCGTGCGCGACGTGAAGATCGGTCGCGAACGGCTTTGGCAGTTGGATCCGAAACAGATCGAGGAGGCCAAGATGACGCTGGAAGTGATCGGGCGGCAGTGGGAGCAGGCGCTGGGCAGGTTGAAGTCGTTCGTGGAATCGCGTTGATCGATGTGTGGGTGCGCTTGGGAGCAGGGATGCTCCAGAAAATCTCGTTTTTGAATTGGCGTTCACTCAGCTTGCCCTCACCCCGGCCCTCTCCCGCGAGCGGGAGAGGGGGCAGTGCGATCGTCGCGGTGCGGTCGTCGCGGTCAGCCTGAGGCAATCCGATCGGCGATGCGCAACGCTTCGATGCCGATCTGGCGTATCAAACCGGCCGGCACGATGTCGAAGCCGCAGAAGTAGAGCCCCGGCGCGGCCTCGCTTGCGTCGGCGCGCGGATGACCGGAGTCGTCGAGCACGGATGCACCGCCATCGAACATCGCGTGAAGACCGGTGTCATAACCGGTTGCGAGCACGATCGCGTCGAATGGTTCGAATCCTCCGTCCACAAAGTGGACCGCGTTGCGCGAAAACGACTCGACGTCAGGTCGCACGGCGATCTTGCCGGCGCACATCGCTCCAACCGTGCCGACATCGACGACCGGGATGCGGCGGGAAACGAGAATTCCCTCCGTCGGACCGTCGTTCGGCTTGCGAATGCCGAGCCGCGTGAGATCGCCGATTGCGAGACGGGTCGTCAGCGCATTGAGTCGATCCGCGACACGCGGCGGAAGTCCGCGGCTCGCGAGTGCGAAATAGGTGATCGGCACGTGCAGGATTTCGCGCGGGACCACATTTACTGGACCGCGAATCGAGATTGCGCAGTCGGCGCCGCACTCGGAAAGATCGAGCGCGATTTCCGCGCCGGAGTTTCCGAAGCCGATCACCAGCGCGCGCTGGGATTGAAAACGACGGCCATTCGCGTATTCGGAGCTGTGCATCCCGGTGCCTTCGAAATCATCGAGCCCCGGCCACGACGGCCGCCGCGGTACACGGCTGAAGCCGCTCGCAATCACGAGATTTCGCGCGCGATGGGTGTCGCGGTTCGTGCGGACTTCCCATCGGTCGTCTGCGGTGCGCGAGCAACGGAGCACATCAACGCCAAACTGCGGGCGCAGATCGAACGTGTGTGCGTAATTCTCCAGATATTCGACGACCTGATCGCGCGAGGGATAGCGCGGATACGTTTTCGGGAACGGCACGAACGGCAGCGCCGAATGTTGTTTGGGCGTATGCAGATGCAGCCGATCGTAGTGATGCCGCCAGGACGAACCTACGGATTCGTTGCGCTCTAGAATCTCGAACGGAACGCCTTTCTTTTGCAGCGCGGCGGCGACCGCGAGACCGGCCGGCCCCGCGCCCACGATGAAGGTATCGCCGTCCTGCACGTGGCTCGTCTCCGATTCGTCTGGACGCTTTGATGTTGCCGCTGCCGAGGATGGTTCTCGGCGTGGCAGTGACGTCTTACGACCTGCTCACGGCAAGAATCAAAGTTTCGCTGAAGTCGATTCGCCGCTTGCCTGAGCACGGAATTTTGCCGCAGCGTGCGTATCGCCGCTGCGTTCGGCGGCTTGAGCGGCCCCCGCGAGCGCACCGCGTCGGCCCGGCGCCGAGGTCAACGCGATTTCGAATTCGCGCAACGCCTCTTGCGGACGATCGAGCTCGAGCAGCATCTCGCCGAGCTGCTCGCGTGCCGGAACGATCGGGCCGGGCGTGACGGGACGCTTCTCGATCCCGTCTTCCTTGTCGGCGGCGGTTCGAAGATGTTGCGTCGCTGCGTCGGATTGCGCTTTCGATTTCAGTTGCCACGCGCGTGCCGATTCGGCGAGCACTTCGGTTTGCGTTGCCCAATACACATTCCCGGATGTCTTGAGCTGGTCGAGGCAGGCGTCGATCTTGGCGATGTCTGTGTCGGCATCGTCCGGATGTCCGCCGCGCGCGTGGCCGATCGCGCGGGCCCAATAGACGATCGCGGCAACGTGCGGTTCGGATTGCGGCAACGGTTCGAGCGAGGTCGCAGCAGTCCATTGCCGCCGCTCGATCGCGAGCCGGACCGGCATCGCGTTGGCCGCGTAGCCGATCTTGAACTTGGCGGCCGACAATGTGTTCATCGCGCGAAGATCGTCGACGACGCGTGCAGCGTCGGCATCGCGCCCGCGTTGCAGGTACGCGTACGTCAAATAATCCATCGCGTGCAATTCTTCGCCCACATCGCCTTCGGCGTGCGCAGCGGCGCGCGCGGCGAGGTTCGATGCGATCGAATCGTCCCAATAGCCCAGGCGCGTGAAGATGTGCGAGGGCATGTGCAGCGCATGCGGCGCCGACGGCGCGATCTTCGCGTACTCGCGTGCGGCCGCGAGTCCGCGCGGCGCGAGCTCGGCGCTGTCGTACGTGTGGATGAGGTAGTGCGCGAGGCCGGGATGCTGCGGATAACGGCGATACAAAGGTTCCAGGATGTCGGCCGCGTGTTTCTGGTTCACGTGCGTGCGATCGGTCGGCGGCGCGTCCGCGATCAGCGCGAGCGCGTAGAAGATTTGCGCTTCGATATCATCGGGGTAGTGCGCCACGACATCGGCCATCGCGCGCTCATAGGCCTTTGCGCGTTCGGCGTGCGGCGTGCGATCCGCATCGCGGTAGTACACCGCAGCCGCATCGATGAACGCGCGTTCGCGTGCCGATCCGGCCGGAGGTTTCTGGGCACGCGCGATCTCGGATGATGCCGCGCGCAGGTCGTCGCCTTCCGGCGGTTCCCACAGCTGATGGAAATACGACATCGCCACGCCCCAGTGCGCGATCGCGCAACCCGGATCAGCGTTTGCGACTTCGCGGAACGCGCGCTCGGAAGCGGTGTACGTAAACGAATGCATCAGCGCCAGGGCGCGCTCGAAACGCGGCTGAACGCTCTTGGCGCACGACGTGGGAAACGTAACCGTGCCGAGTTTTTCCGGCACGGGGTGCGCATGCTCTTGCTGCGCGGTCGCCGAAAGCGCAGAGCAGATCAGCGGCGCGAGAACTGCGAAACGGACTCGCTGCATGGTGCTTCTCCCCAAGGATGGGGACAGTACTTCAGCGGGCAATGAGGGTCAAAACGCCCATTCGGCGCCCGCCACCCCAGGGAACCGCACCAGACTCGTCTTTACTGCGCGATGTCTGAGTCGACCGCGTTTTGACGTTCTTTGGTCCTGCCAACACAGGAGGAGGAGAACATTCATGGACAAGACCCGTTTTCAAGGACGACTGCTCATTGCCGTTGCGTCGTGGCTCGGAATTGCCGTGGCCGCTTTGGCAGCGCCGTCCGCATTCGCGTTCAATGTCTAC
>DASYJJ010000346.1:0-10451 GCA_035996605.1 Rhodanobacteraceae bacterium | reverse complement strand
CGAAAATGCCCGTGTTGGGCGTATGGCCGATCGCTACGAAGAGGCCGTGGATCGCGAGCTCCTGCGTCTTCGAGTCGACCAGGCTCTTGAGACGCACGCCAGTGACGCCGTTGCCGTCGCCGAGCACTTCGGCCACCGCAGTGTTCCAGACGATGTCGATCTTGCCGGCGCTCTGCTTTTCGAAGAGCTTGTCTTGCATGATCTTCTCGGCGCGCAGCTTGTCGCGCCGATGAACGAGCGTGACCTTCTTGCAGATGTTGGAAAGATAAAGCGCTTCCTCGACCGCGGTGTTGCCGCCGCCGATGATCGCGACATCCTGATCGCGGAAGAAGAAACCATCGCAGGTCGCGCACGCGGAGACGCCGCGGCCCTTGTATTTCTCCTCGGACGAAAGCCCGAGATATTTCGCGGTGGCGCCGGTCGCGATGATCAGCGCGTCGCAGTTGTATTGCCCGCTGTCGCCCTTGAGTCGGAACGGCCGGCTGGAAAGATCGACGCTGTGGATGTGGTCGAACACCATTGCGGTTTCGAAGCGCTCGGCGTGTTCGGCCATGCGTTTCATGAGCTCGGGTCCCTGAACGCCCTCGACGTCGCCGGGCCAGTTGTCGACATCGGTCGTCGTCATCAGCTGGCCGCCCTGGGCGAGGCCGGTGATCAGCGTCGGTTTCAGATTGGCGCGGGCCGCATACACTGCGGCGGCGTAGCCGGCAGGTCCGGAACCGAGGATGATCAGGCGCGAGTGGGTGATGGTCGTCATGTATAATCCGCGCCGCTTTTTGAAGCGGCTTTTTCGCAACGTTTCTTCCAACGCCGGCGTGCATGGACCTTTCCGGCGACTCCGATTCCAGACCTCTTGCGCCTGCCGCAACGCGGCGTGCGCCTCTTCGAGGAACGAGGAGAATGAGGGGGATGCGGGCGCGCTTCAAGTGGGCGCGGCGTGTCCGGTCACGGGGCGGTTTTGAAACGCCGCTCTCTCAGAGGATTCTGACCGCGGCCGGATGCCGGGCTTGCACATGCTGCTCAAATCGCCGCGCCCGCGCGGCCATGCGGAATGTTTCCGCGACCTGATGAGGATTCGCAATGCGTATCGGTGTTCCTGCGGAAACCAAAACTCTCGAGGGCCGCGTCGCCCTTGTGCCCGCCGCCTGCGCGGATCTGGTCCATCGCGGCCATGAGGTCTTCGTCCAGGCCGGCGCCGGCCAGAACAGCGGATTCTCGGACGATGAATACAGGCGCATCGGCGTCAAGATCGCGCCGAACGCGAAGAAGCTCTACGAAATCGGTCAGCTCATCGTCAAGGTGAAGGAGCCGATCGCGGGCGATCTGAAGCTGCTGCGCAAGGATCATCTCCTGTTCTGTTATCTGCATCTCGCGCCGGAGCCCAAGCTCACCAAAGAACTGCTGCACATCGGCCTCACCGGAATTGCGTTCGAGAGCGTCGAGGAGAACGACGGTTCGTTGCCGCTGTTGGCGCCGATGTCGATCATCGCCGGTCGCATCGCGGTTCAGATCGGTACGCATCTGTTGCATCAGCCGGCGGGCGGCAAAGGCAAGCTGCTCGGCGGGCTGCCGTCCACCGAGCGTGGCAAAGTCGTCGTGCTCGGCGCGGGCGCCGCGGGCGGAAATTCGGCCGCGCTGGCTGCGGCGGGCGGTGCGAATGTCGTGGTCTTCGACAAGCGTCCGGATCGGCTCGCGCAAATGATGAATCTCGGCAGCAATGTGACTGCGCTCTATCCGTACGAGGAATACGTCGCGCGCGAAGTGCGTGACGCCGACCTCGTGATCGGCGCCGTTCTTATCCCGAGCGCGAAGGCGCCGCATGTGGTGACACGCGCGATGGTCAAGTCGATGGAGGCGGGCAGCGTGCTCGTCGACATATCGATCGACCAGGGCGGCTGCTTCGAGACATCGAAGCCGACGACGTACGCCAAGCCGACCTATGTCGTCGACGGCGTGACGCACTTCTGCGTGACGAACATGCCGGGTGCCGTGCCGAAGACATCGTCCGAAGCGATTTGCGCTGCGATTCTGCCGTATGTGCAGCGCCTCGCGTCCGACAAGAACTGGCGCAAGAACGAACCGCTGAAGCGCGGCATCAATATCGAAGGTGGCAAGATCGTGCATCCAGCGCTGAAGGGCACGGCTTGATCCAGGCTTTCCCTCTACCGCTTGCGGGAGAGGGTAGGGTGAGGGGCTCTCCCTGGCCAAGATCAAAAGCTTCCCTCACCCGCGCCTTGGCGAGGCCTCTCCCGCAAGCGGGAGAGGCGCCAAGCATGAGCATGATGTCGGGACCAAATAGCAACGCAGAAACAACCCCTTATCAGCATCTTTTCAGGTAAATTAACCGGGTGCCGCGAGATACCAAAGCAAAGAAGCCGACACCCCGCCTCGACGAGCATTGGCAAAAACGCCTGCGCGAGGCCGCCTTCCTGCTCCTTCTGCCGCTGGCGATCTATCTGCTGGCGTGTCTCCTGAGCTACAGCCCGAAGGATCCCGGCTGGTCGCACGTCGGCGAGCCCGACCACATCCACAATTTCGGCGGCGCGTTCGGCGCGTGGGTCGCGGATCTTGCGTTTTATCTGCTCGGTGTCGTCGCCTACGCGTTGCCGCTGCTGTTGCTCGGTATCGGCGCGGTGATCCTGCGCGGCGCGGCGGCCGTCGAACGCTCGCCGCTGGAACCGACATTGCGGCTGATCGGTTTCGTCGCGTTCTTCATTGCGGGCTGCGGTCTCGCATCGCTGCACATGACCGCGCCGACGCTGCTGCCGGCAGGCGAGGGCGGGATTCTCGGCGCTCTGGTCGGCGGCGGGCTGATGAAGGGATTCGGCTATCTCGGCGCGAGCCTCTTTCTGCTGGCGCTGTTTCTGGTCGCGATCACGCTGGCGACCGGGCTTTCATGGTTCCGATTGATGGACATCATCGGGCGCAGCCTGTTCGCGGCGGCTGCATGGCTGGGCGGACGCTGGCGTCGCACCGACGACTGGAACGCGGCCCGCGAAGCGCGCATCGAGCGCGAAGTCGTGCGCAAGGTCGAGACCGTCAAGCAGTCCAAGCGCGAGCCGATAAAGATCGAACCGGTGCTGGCGCCGATCGAGAAGAGCGAACGCGCGCAGCGCGAAACGCAGATTCCGCTGTTCGCCGGCGCCTCGCGCGAGGGCGAGTTGCCGCCGCTCTCGCTGCTCGACGAGCCCAAACCGCAGGCCAAAGGCTATTCCGAAGAAACACTCGAAGCCTTGTCGCGCCAGGTCGAGTTCAAGCTCAAGGATTTCCGTATCGACGCGCAGGTCGTCAGCGCGCATCCGGGTCCGGTCATCACGCGGTTCGAGATGCAGCCGGCGCCGGGCATCAAGGGCAGCCAGATTTCGAGTCTCGACAAGGACATCGCGCGCGGCCTTTCGGTCGTCGCCGTGCGAGTTGTCGACGTAATTCCGGGCAAATCGGTGATCGGTCTCGAGATCCCCAACTCGCACCGCGAGATGGTCTATCTCTCGGAAATTCTGAGCTCGGGCAAATACGACGCGCTGAAATCCCCGCTTTCGCTTGCACTCGGCAAGGACATCGGCGGTGCGCCGGTGGTGGTCGACCTGCAGAAGATGCCGCATCTGCTCGTCGCCGGTACCACCGGTTCCGGCAAATCCGTCGCGCTCAACGCGATGGTGTTGAGCCTGCTTTACAAGGCCAGTCCGCGCGAAGTGCGCATGATCATGATCGATCCGAAGATGCTCGAGCTCTCGGTCTATCAGGGCATTCCGCATCTGCTTGCGCCGGTCGTCACCGATATGAAAGAGGCGGCGAACGCGCTGCGCTGGTGCGTTGCCGAGATGGAGCGCCGCTACAAGGTGATGTCGGCGGTCGGCGTGCGTAATCTCGCCGGTTTCAACAAGAAAGTCAGGGATGCCGACGACGCCGGCCAGCCGCTGCTCGATCCTTTGTTCCGGCCGGATGCCTCGCAACCGCAACGGACCGCGCAGCCGCTGCAGGCGCTGCCGTATGTCGTGGTGATCATCGACGAATTCGCCGACATGATGATGATCGTCGGCAAGAAGGTCGAAGAGCTGATCGCGCGGCTCGCGCAGAAGGCGCGCGCGGCGGGCGTGCATCTGATCCTTGCAACGCAGCGGCCGTCCGTCGATGTGATCACTGGGCTGATCAAGGCGAACATCCCCACGCGCATCGCTTTCCAGGTTTCGAGCAAGATCGATTCGCGCACGATTCTCGATCAATCCGGCGCGGAGACCTTGCTCGGCCACGGCGACATGCTTTACCTGCCGCCCGGCACCGCGACACCCGAACGCGTGCATGGCGCGTTCGTCGACGATCACGAAGTGCACAAGGTCGTCGATTGGCTGCGCACCCAAGGCGCGCCCGAATACATCGAAGGCGTGCTCGAGGAAGTGCAATCCCTCGGCAACGGCAAGGTCATCGGCGACTACGGATTGCCCGAGGACGCGCGGGGCGCCGAAGACAGCGAGGATTACGACGAGCTTTACGACCAGGCCGTTCGCATCGTGACCGAATCGCGGCGCGCGTCGATTTCCGGTGTGCAGAGGCGGCTGAAGATCGGCTACAACCGCGCGGCGCGGCTCATCGAAGTTATGGAAGCGCAGGGCATCGTCACGCCGCCGGAGACGAATGGGAATCGCACGGTGCTGGCGCCGCCGCCGCCGTCGGATTGAGGCTGTCGTTCGGGGCGGTGAACCACGCGTGCCCTCACCCTAGCCCTCTCCCGCGAGCGGGAGAGGGGATATGACGGGGCGTCTCCCGCGAGCGGGAGGGGACATGACGGCGTGGCGTTCATCTGAAACCAAGATAATGCGGCATTCCTTGTCGAAACGATTCCGCATGTACAAAGCCTTGTTCCTCTTGCTGCTTTTGACCGCTTCGGCAGCCGCCGCGGATTCCGCGCGCTCGCGCATGGAATCGTTTTCGAAGGATCTCAAGTCCGTCACGGCGGATTTCAGTCAATCGGTGACCGACGCCAATGAGCACCGCGGCGATGAATCGGGCGGCACGATGGCGCTGCAGGCACCGCGTCAGTTCCGCTGGGAAACCAAGAAGCCGTATGAGCAGACGATCGTCGCGGACGGCCAGCGCGTGTGGGTCTATGAGCCCGATCTGCAGCAGGTCAGCGTGCGCAGCCAGAGTTCGGAGGAAGCGCACAGTCCGCTGACCGTGCTTACCGATCTCTCGCAGGTCGACACGCAGTTCACCGCAAGCGAATCAGGTGAGCGCGATGGCCTGGTCTGGCTCAAGCTCGTTTCCAAAGCGAAGGAACCCGAGTTCGAATACGCGGAGCTCGGTTTCTCGGCAACGACGCTGGATCGCATGCTGTTCAAGGATCAGCTTGGCAACACGACCGAAATACGATTCTCCGACTGGAAGCGCAATCCTTCGTTGCGTGCCGATACGTTCAAGTTCACGCCGCCGAAAGGCGTCGATGTGATCGGAAATATGGACCCTGGCGCCGAGGTTTTTCCAGTCAAAAACTGAAGCGCGGAGCAAATCGCAAGCCGTGTTCGTGCGCATGATTTGGCGACAGTTATCCTACGCTGCGCCTTCGCCGAGAATTTTCGCGACCCGCGCCGAATCGAGATTCTCGAAAGCCAGCGGCTCCGCCGGATTCGCTGGCGGATCGCGCAACGCGAGCTGCCACCAGCCGACATCGCGCCACGCGCCCAGTTTGTAACCGACGCTGCGGTAGACACCGATCGGCGTGAATCCCATCGCTTCGTGCAGACCCACGCTCGCGTCGTTCGGCAACGATATTCCCGCGAACGCGTTGACGTGGCCTTGCTCGCGCAGAAGCGCGAAGAGACGCAGATAAAGGCCGCGCCCGAATCCTCTGCCCTGCGCAGACGCGTCGAGATACACGGCGACGTCGACGCTCCAGCGATAGGCGAGGCGCGAGCGGTTCTCGCACGCGTATGCGTACCCGATCAGTCTGCCGCCCGATGAGGCCGCCAGCCACGGGTACTGTTTTCCAATGCGCCGGATCCGTTGCGCGATTTCCTCGGCGCCCGGCGCTTCGGTCTCGAACGAAGTGATGGTGTCGCGCACGTACGGCGCGTAAAGATCCGCGATCGCGCCGGCATCAACGGCATCGGCGACGCGGTATTCGACGATCGACATGTGGACTCCGGAGCGAAGCGCTGGCATATGATGCAACGATGCCGCGCCGCAAGCCGCCATCGCAAGCCGCATCGTTGTTCGCCGAGCCCGAAGCGCTGAAACCGCTTGCCGAACGCATGCGGCCGCGCAATCTCGACGAGATCGTCGGGCAGCAGCGTTTGCTCGCGCCGGGAACGCCATTGCGCCGCGCGATCGAGTCGGGACACGTGCACTCGATGATCCTGTGGGGTCCGCCGGGATGCGGCAAGACGACGTTGGCGCTGCTGCTCGCGAAATACGCCGACGCGCGTTTTCAGGCGATGTCCGCGGTGCTGACCGGATTGCCCGACGTGCGCGAAGCGCTCGCTGAGGCGACCACGAATTTTTCGCAAGGAATCCGCACGGTTCTCTTTGTCGATGAGGTGCACCGCTTCAACAAGGTGCAGCAGGACGCATTCCTGCCGCACATCGAAAAGGGCATCATCGTCTTTGTTGGCGCGACGACCGAAAACCCTTCGTTCGAGCTCAATTCGGCGTTGTTGTCGCGCTGCCGCGTGCATGTGATGGACGCGGTGCCGCCTGAAGCGATCGTAGCAGCGCTGAAACGCGCTCTGGGCGACAGCGAACGCGGCCTCGGCGGACGCGGCGTCGACATCGATGATGCCTCGCTCGCGCAGATGGCGAGAGCGGCCGATGGCGACGTACGCCGCGCGCTGACGTTTCTCGAAATCGCCGCAGAAATCGCCATCGGCGGTCGCATCGACGAAACCACGCTCGCCCAGGTGCTCGCCGATCGCACGCGCCGGTTCGACAAAGGCGGCGAGCAGTTCTACGACCAGATCTCTGCGCTGCACAAGTCGGTGCGTTCTTCGGATCCCGACGCGGCGTTGTACTGGCTGACGCGCATGCTCGACGGCGGAGTCGATCCGCTCTATCTCGCGCGACGGTTGGCGCGCATGGCGGTCGAGGACATTGGCCTTGCCGATCCACGCGCATGGCGCATGGCGCTTGACGCGTGGGACACATACGAGCGGCTCGGCAGCCCCGAAGGCGAGCTCGGGCTTGCCGAGCTCGCGCTCTACCTCGCGATTGCACCGAAGAGCAATGCTGCGTACATGGCCTTCAATCAGGCCAAAGGTGTGATCGGCGAAACAGGAACGCTCGACGTGCCGCTGCATTTGCGCAATGCGCCGACGAAATTGATGAAGCGTCTCGGCTACGGCAAGGACTATCAATACGACCACAACGTCGAAGGCGGCGTGGCGCTCGATCAGCAATGCCTGCCCGACGCGCTTGCGGATGCGCATTTCTACGAGCCGACGGAGCGAGGTCTCGAAGGACAATTCCGAGAGAAACTCGAAGCGCTTCGGGAGGCGCGGCGCGTAGCGCGCGAAGAAAAGTAGCGTGATTTCCCCTCTCCCGCTTGCGGGAGAGGGCAGGGTGAGGGCGAACGGAGTGTGGCCTTTCGACCGTGTCGAAGTCTTCATGCTTTCGTTCTTCGATCGTGATTCAGCTTGGACGTTCGATCTCCGCCGGCCCTCACCCCAGCCCTCTCCCGGAGCGAGAGGGGGTTAAACGTGGCAACGACGGGTCGAGAACCTAATTGTCGAGTTCAACGCCTCGGGGTAGTGGCGGTTTTTACTTGCCCGATTCAGAACCCGATTCCGCGATAATCGCTTGCCCTCATTGCGGATACCCTCGTGTCCGAACCGACGCAACGCTCCATCCTGCGCGGCGTGCTCGCGCTTCCTCGCACGATCTGGCTGCTCGGCGCGATCAGCCTGCTCAACGACGCGGCGAGCGACATGATCTATCCGCTCGTGCCGCTCTATCTCGCTTCGATCTTGATGGCGGGCCCGAAAGCGCTTGGCGTCATCGAAGGCATCGCAGAAGCCGTATCGAGCATCATCAAACTGATTGCGGGTGTGCTCGCGGACCGCGCGGGACACACGCGCAGGTGGGTCATCGCCGGATACGGTATTGCCGGGTTCGCGCGTCCGCTGATCGGACTTACCACGAGCTGGATCGGCGTGCTCGCATGCCGGTTTGCCGATCGCGTAGGCAAAGGCCTGCGCACGGCGCCGCGCGACGCGCTGATCAGTCACAGCGTTGCACCGAATCAGCGCGGCCTTGCGTTCGGATTCCATCGTGCGATGGACAATTTCGGCGCGGTCATCGGGCCGCTCGCCGCGGGCGCATTGCTCGCGGCTGGCGTCGGCCTGCGCGATGTATTTCTGCTTGCGGTGATTCCCGCGATTCTCGTGCTCGCGCTCGCATTCGCGGTGCGCGAACCGGACGCGCCGGTGCAACCCAAGGGACAGAAGATCAGCTGGACATTTGCCGGACTTCCCAAGCCGTTCCGTCGTTATCTCTGGGTGCTCGGCCTTTTCACGCTAGGCAACTCGTCGAACATGTTCCTGCTGTTGCGCGCGAACGAGCTCGGCGCCAGCGCAACGCGCGTGACGTTGATGTGGGCGCTCTTTTCGGCGGTCGCCGCGTTTCTTTCGACGCCGCTCTCCGCACTGTCCGATCGTTTCGGACGGGCGCGCGTGCTCGGCATCGCGTGGTTGGCTTATGCGGCGGCGTATCTCTTGATCGGCTTTTTGCCGAGCGCCGATTGGGCGCTGTGGGCTGCATTCGCCGGTTACGGCGCCGTGACGGCGGCGCTCGAAGGCACCGAAAAAGCGCTGGTCGCCGATCTCGTTCCTCGCGAACGCAGCGGGACCGCATTCGGCTGGTACAACCTCGTGTCCGGCATCTTGCTACTGCCGGCGTCGCTGATCTTCGGGTGGCTCTGGTCGGCACTTGGACCCATCGTGGCATTTGCTTTCGGCGCCGCCTGTGCGTTCGTCGCCGCGATTTTGCTCCGCGTCTGGGTTTTGCCGGGCATCGACGAAGGATCGTCGCCGGACACGCGGACATCTTCCTGATCCAACGCTGACGCAAACGTGGGCCGAGCCGATTGCGCCGCAATGCAACTTGCCGCGCGCCGGGACCCGGCGTACCGTCCGCGCACTATCCGGGACATGAGGTGTTTCATGCGTATCGCCGTCGCGGCGCTGCTCGGCGCCATCGTGATGTTCGTCTGGCAGTTTATGGCCCACATGGTTCTGCCCATCGGCTTGATGGGTTTCCGCATGCCGCAAAACGAAGACATCGTGCTGCAATCCGTCGCAACCGGCTTGCCGACCTCGGGCATCTATCTTCTGCCGAGCATGGATCCGGCCAAGATGAGCGACGAAGCGGTCGTGAAGGCTTGGACCGAAAAGGCGTCCAAGAATCCGATGGTCTTCGCCGTGGTCAGTCCTCCGTCACAGGAGGGCATGAGCATGACGCCACAGCTCGTCAAACAGTTCATCACGAACCTGATCGGCGCATTCCTGATCGCGTTCGTGCTCGCGGCGACAGCGTGGACGCTCGGGATGCGCATCGTTGGATCGACGGTGTTCGGTGTCTTCGGCTGGCTCCTCAACATCGTGCCGCAATGGAACTGGTACCGGTTTCCGGCGGATTTCATGGTCGGAAACCTGCTCGAGCAGGGAATAGGCTGGCTGCTCGCCGGCGTCGCCATGGCCTGGTGGCTCGGCCGCAGATAAATCGCCTCACATTGCGATGCGGACTAGGGCGCGGCGATAATCCGCGCCCTTCGTCTTTTCTGGATTTGCCTCATGCTCGATCCGGCCCTGCTGCGCGGTCAACTCGATGCCACCGCGGTGCGCCTGGCTGCGCGCGGGTTCGACCTGCCCAAGGCCGACATCGAAGCTCTCGAAACGCAACGCAAGAGCGCGCAGATCGAAACGCAGGAGCTGCAGAACCTGCGCAACACGCGCTCGAAGGCGATCGGCATTGCAAAGGGCAAGGGCGAGGACGCTGCTGTGTTGCTCGCCGAAGTTGCCGGCATTGGCGACAAACTGAGGGCAAACGAGCACCGTCTGGCCGAGATCCAGCACAGGCTCTCCGACATCGCGCTCGGCATTCCCAATCTTCCTGCCGATTCGGTACCGCTTGGCGCGGACGAGACGCAGAACGTCGAGCAGCACCGGTGGGGCGCGCCGCGGGCCTTTGATTTCACGGTCAAGGATCACGTCGAGCTCGGTTTGCACAAAGGCTGGCTCGATGGCGAAACCGCCTCGAAACTTTCCGGCGCGCGCTTCACCGTGTTGCGCGGCGAGCTCGCGCGTCTGCATCGGGCGCTCGCGCAATTCATGCTGGATCTGCACACCCGCGAGCACGGCTACCTTGAATGCAACGTGCCGCTGCTGGTCAACGCCGAGTCGATGCAGGGCACGGGACAATTGCCGAAGTTCGAAGAGGATCTCTTCTCGACGCATGTCGGCGAAACG
>DASYJJ010000345.1:0-2052 GCA_035996605.1 Rhodanobacteraceae bacterium | reverse complement strand
CCTTTCGTGCGGTTGCGATAGTCGAGCATCGAAGCAAGCGTGGTTGACTTGCCCGATCCTGTTGCGCCGACAACAAGGATCAGACCCCGTGGCAGCATGACCAGCCGCTGCAGCGTGTCGGGAAGCCTCAGACTCTCGATGCTGGGAATTTCGGTCGGGATGTAGCGAATCGCTATCGCCACCTCGCCTCGCTGACGATAGACGTTGACGCGGAATCGGCCGAGTCCCGCGGGAGCGATCCCGAGGTTCATTTCAAGCGTGGCCTCGAACTCCTTTTGCTGACGGTCGCTCATGACGGAATACGCGATCGTCCGCGTATCGATCGCTGTCAGCGCGGTGTCACCGAGATAGCGCGGCACGCCTGCGACGACCAGAGCCGGAGGCGCCCCATGGCTCAGGAAAAGGTCGGAGGCGTGTTCCGTCGACATTTGTGCCAGATAAGCGGAAATATCCAACGGCGTTCCCCTGTCTTGCGCTGGTGCGGTCTATGACGAATAGCTGAGTGCACAGAACATGCTTGTCCGCGGCGCAAGCACCGCGCTTTGTTGTTCCAACGTTCCGGCAGCAGACTCACTCAATCCATGCGTTTGAACAAATCGATCAGAGTATCGGCGTCCCGCGGACCATCGTAACGCTGACCGTTTACGAAAAGACACGGCGTACCGTTGACTCCGCTGCGCATCCCGCTGGTGAAATCGCGCCGTACGCGCGCGGAGAAGTCGCCGCGCAATGCGGACTCGATCAGTGCGTTGTCGAATCCGAGCTGCTTGGCGTAGCCGATGAGACTGCGCTCGTCGAGAGCCTGCTGGTTTTCATAGAGCAAATCGTGCATCTGCCAAAAACGGTCAATCGTTGCCGCCGCTTCGGCGAATTCGGCCGCGCGCTCGGCATGCGGATGCGCGTTGCTGAGCGGAAAATTCCGGAAGGCGAAACACAGCGAATCTCCCATCGCGGCCTGCGCTGCCTTGAGTTCCGGATAGGCCTCGCCACAGTAGGGACATTCGAAATCGCCGTATTCGACGAGCACGATGCCAGCGTCGAGCGGGCCCTGGGTGTGATCGTCTTGTCCAACCGAAGGCTTCAACTGGGTCATGATCCACTCCGTGCGTGCGGCAGCTTGTCCAGCGCTTCAAGGATGCCGTCGGCGCCAGGATTGACGTCCATGGGCGAGACGTACCGCCAGCGCACCACGCCTTGCGCATCGATGACGAAAAGCGCGCGCTGAGCGGTCCCGCCTTCTGTGTCGTAGACGCCGTAGCTGCGCGCAACTTCGCCCTTGGGTTCGAAATCTGCGAGCAGGGGGAAATGCAACCGGCGATCATTGGCAAACGCGGCATGACACCAGGCACTGTCAACCGAGATGCCGACGATCTGCGCGTCATAGTCTGCGAAAATCGGCAGCATCTCGTTATAGAGCGCAACCTGATCGCCGCACACCGGGCTCCAGTCGGCCGGGTAGAACACGAAGACTATCGGGCGTCCACGCAGGTCCGATAGCGAAACCCGTCGGTCAGGTGTCGACTGCAATGCAAAGTCCGGCGCCGATTGCCCGACGGCTGCAGAAGAAGCGGAAAGGTTCGACATTGCGCCCTCGCTCGCCGGCGCTCGATGGCCGGTCGAATCGCGGCGGCACACACGGTCTGGAACACGAACCAGGTGTGCCGCTCGGTTTCGTCGATGCAGTTCTCGATGAGGCTCCGCTGACGATGTCGCGATCCTCATCGCGGGTCATCGTGCAGGCGCCCGTGCGAGATTTCAATGGATGTCGTCGAGTGCCGCGCAGCGCCGTCAGCGCGATCGGGTGGGCACGTTCAAATCAACAAGATCAATCACCGGAATCGAAACCCGTGCGGTCGAGCTCGCTTGCGCCCGCGCGCCGGTGCTTTGTTACACTTTGAAACCGTCCGTCCGCCATTCCGATGGCGCAAGCCTTTGGAACGTCGTCATGGCGTCGACGATACCGATCAGTGGCCCGATCGCGCTGATCGAACCAAGCCCCTCGAACGTCGAGATCGATCCGAGCCTGCACTTCCTGCAGGGTGGCGGTGAGAT
>DASYJJ010000344.1:0-1656 GCA_035996605.1 Rhodanobacteraceae bacterium | reverse complement strand
CGAGCGAAAATCGATCAGCTGAAGCCGTATTTTCCGCCTGGATTGACAGTCGTCTATCCGTACGAAACCGCACCCTACGTCAAAGCGTCGATGATCGAAGTGGTGAAGACGCTTTTCGAAGGCATCGCCCTCGTTTGCCTGGTGATGTTCCTGTTCCTGCAGAACATCCGCGCAACGCTCATTCCGACGGTGACCGTGCCGGTCGTATTGCTGGGCACTTTCGGCATCATGGCGGCAGCGGGTTTTACTATCAATACGCTTTCGATGTTCGGTCTGGTTCTTGCGATCGGGCTGCTCGTCGACGACGCGATCGTCGTCGTCGAAAACGTCGAGCGCATCATGACCGAGGAAGGCCTGTCACCGGTCGAAGCGACGCGCAAAGCGATGGGTCAGATCAGCGGCGCGCTGGTGGGCGTGGCCACCGTGCTTTGCGCGGTGTTCGTTCCGATTGCGTTTTCCGCAGGTTCCGTCGGCGCGATCTACCGTCAGTTCTCGCTGACGATCGTCTCAGCCATGGTGCTGTCCGTGTTCGTGGCACTCTCGCTTACGCCCGCGCTCTGCGCGCTCATCCTAAAACCCGCCGCGCGAGAAGAGGCCAAGCGGAAGGGATTTTTCGGCTGGTTCAACCGCTATTTCGATGCCGGACGCGACAAGTACATGCACGGCGTGCGCCACGTGATCGCCCGCTTCGGCCGCTGGCTCCTCATCTATGGAGCCGTCATTGGCGCAGTCGGATTCCTATTCGTACGGCTGCCGACGGCGTTCCTGCCGAATGCAGACCAGGGAGTAATGTATGTGCAGGTGCAGACGCCGCCCGGCACGACACAAGCGCGGACCGGCGCGGTGCTGGAAGACGTGAGCCAGTATCTGCTGAAGAACGAATCTGCGATGGTCGACGCAACCTTCGAGGTCAACGGCTTCAATTTTGCCGGCCGCGGCCAGAACCAGGGCTTCCTTTTCGTCCACTTCCGCGATTTCAGTGTCCGCAAGACGCCGGATCTCAGAGTCCAGGCGCTCACGGGCCGCATCGCACAGCATTTCGCGTCCTACAAAGACGCAGTGATCATTCCGATCAATCCGCCTTCGATCCCTGCGCTCGGGACAGCCTCCGGATTCGATTTCGAGCTCGAAGATCTCGGTGGCCTCGGTCATGACCGACTCATTCAGGCGCGCAGCCAGCTGCTCGACATGGCGCGAAAGGATCCGATGCTCGCACTCGTTCGAGCGAACGGGCTCGAAGACAACCCGATGTTCAAACTCAACATCGATCGCGAAAAAGCGAGCGCACTCGGCGTCAGCCTGACGGCGATCGACCAGTCGTTCTCGATTTCATGGGCATCGGCCTTTATCAACTTTTTCCTCGACACAGACGGACGTCTGAAGCGGGTTTTCATGCAGGCTGACGCCCCTTATCGCATGACTCCTGACAACCTGAATCTGCTTTACGTGCGCGGTAGCGGCACGACGACATCGAGCAGCACCACGACGGCCAGCCCCATGGTTCCGTTCTCATCCTTTGCGACCGGGAATTGGGCCTGGGGCTCGCCCCAGCTCCAGCGCTACAACGGCATATCGTCGATGGAGATCCAGGGACAGGCCGGGCCGGGGTCCAGCACGGGCCAGGCGATCCAGGCCATGCAGAAAATCGCACAGAAG
>DASYJJ010000343.1:0-2342 GCA_035996605.1 Rhodanobacteraceae bacterium | reverse complement strand
ATGATCTTGATTTCGAGCACGAGCACCTGATTGCCCGTATTCGGATCGGGCGGCAGGTAGATCGTCCAGTGATCGCCGACCTTCATCTTCTGCACGACGTCCGGCACCTTCGGCCCGAACATCTTGTTCATGTCGGCGACTTTCGCCTTCACCGGATCGCCGACGAACGAGCTCTGGAGCTCGCGGCCGCTCGATGACGAAACGCGCACATGGAACGTGACTTCACTCGCCGGAGTGATGGGCTTGCCGCTGCCGTCTTCGATGACGCGGTACTGCACGTCGCCGGGCAGAACGATCACGCCCTTCTTCGCGCGGTTGGTGGCCATGAAGGCGTCGCCATCGCGCTTGTTGTCGGCGAGCGTCTTGTCCATGTCGACCTTGGCTTTCTGCTCGAACTTGGACAGCGCATCTTTCATCGCCGCTTCGGGCACCGCTGGGGGCTTCTTGGTGAAGGCATCCTGGATCGCGCGCGACACGGTCGCGATGTCGACGTCCATCTTGCGGTCCGCAAGCCCGGAGCCGATCTGGAAACCGATCGCGTACGAAAGCTTGCCCTTGTCGGACGTCGTGTCCTGCGCCAGCGCGGAACCCGCCGCGAGCAGTGTCGCGAGAGCGAGTAACCAAACAAACTTCATGCATGCCTCCAGAAAAAATACGGGAATTTGCGACGATGGGCCCGCGGTTGCGAGCTGGAAAAAAGGCGCGGTAGTGTACCCGAGCGCCACGCGGGCTCCAACGCGCGGGCCTGTATAGCATTCGCGGGCAGTCAGGCAACGTTTTCTTTACATGCCCCAAAACCGCCCGCGCGGCCGCAAATCCGTGCCGGCGAGCCTTCAGAACACGTCAGTGGTCGAAAGTTCGGCATATCGCGCTTGTTATGATCCGCGGCCCCCAGAACCCGAGCCGAGGCCATCATGGGATATCGCAACCTTCTGAGCCAGGATCGCGGCGCGATCCGAACGCTCACGATCAACCGGCCCGACAAGCTCAACGCGCTGAATCGCGAGACCATCGGCGAATTGCAGCTCGCATTCGACCAGGCACGACACGACGATGCCATCCGCGCGATCGTGCTTGCGGGCGCGGGCGAAAAAGCATTCGTCGCCGGCGCGGATATCGCCGAGCTGGCTACGCTGACGCCGATCGAAGCACGCACGCGCGCACGCGCCGGCCAGGCGATGATGCGCAGCGTCGAGACGCTCGGCAAGCCGGTCATCGCACGCATCCATGGGTACGCGCTCGGCGGCGGCATGGAGCTCGCGATGAGCTGCCATCTGCGCATCGCCAGCGAAAAGGCGAAGCTCGGCCAGCCCGAAATCAATCTCGGCCTGATTCCGGGATTCGGCGGTACGCAGCGGCTGCTCCGACTCGCGGGCCGCGCGGCTGCGCTCGAATTGTGTTTACTCGGGCATCAGATCGATGCAGCGCGTGCGCTGGCGATCGGCGTGCTGAATCGCGTCGTCGCGGCTGAAAAGCTCGACGAGGAAATTGCCGCGGTCGCGGATCAATTGGCGGCGTCGGCGCCGATCGCGCTGGCCGGCATTCTCGATGCCATCCTCGTCGGCGGCGAATGCGCGCTCGATGAGGGCCTCGACTACGAAGCGCAAACGTTCGCCACGTGCTTCGCGACCGAAGACATGCGCGAAGGCACGCGTGCGTTTCTGGAACGGCGCAAACCGGTTTTCACTGCGCGCTGATTTCACGACGCCCATCCCCTCTCCCGCAAGCGGGAGAGGGGGAGCGTCAGGCTGGCCGGGATCACTCATGCCCGCCGCGATATTTCTTCTCGCCGGCCGTCACCGGAATCGCAAGACGATTTTCCTTCGGAGCCAGCGGACACGTCGCATACGGCGTGAAGGCGCACGGCGGGTTGTACGACTTGTTGAAATCGATCACGACCTTGCCGTCTTTCGGCATGTCGGCGTAGAGGAACCTGCCGCCGCCGTAGGTTTCCTTCGCGCTCGTCTTGTCGGCATAGATGAACCAAAGCTCCTTCGCATCGGGTTCCTCGAGCACTGGCAGCAGCGTGTATTTCTTGCCATCGCGCTCGAACTCCACTTGACCCGGCACCGGCATCTTGTCGACCTGACCGAGCACGTTCGGAATCTCGAGCGTATGCGGCGGATTGAACGGAGTGAATTTCGCTTCGACGCGCCACTTGGGATCGATCGGGTAGTAATCGATGCCGCGGAAATGCTTGCGCGTGTCGGCTTCGGTGTCCTTGACGCGAAGGCCCTTCTTGCCGTTGCGGTCGATCATGTAAAAACTCGCCGTACCGAACGAGACCGTCGTCGGCTTTTCGTTCGAGTCATCGAGCAGTGGCGCCTTCTTCACGGGCTTGG
>DASYJJ010000342.1:0-3225 GCA_035996605.1 Rhodanobacteraceae bacterium | reverse complement strand
GAGAAACATGTGCGATTCGTCGGCCGGATCGACCGCGAGCGCGGTCACGCGGCCGATCACGTTGCCCATGTCCCAATTGAGCATCGTCATGCCATCGGGACCGAGCGTCTGCCACGATTCGTCGGCGAGCAGTGCCGGAACGCCGGCTGCGACCTGGCGCCGAAGATTGGCCACCGCCATCGCGCGCTGGTTGCGTGCCTCGGGATGCGCGTCGAGGCCGCGCGTCTGCATGAACCATTCGATCCGGCGGGAAATCGCTTCCTCTTCGCCACCCGATTTGTCGCCGGCGGCGAGGAGAAACGGCGGCTCTGCTGCGTGCAGCGACACGGCCGCTGAAGCGAAAAGAAGCGCAAGGCACCAGAGATGACGCAAAAGACCGTTTCCCATCCAAGATCCCCTGATTTCCGGAACCACCGGCTCGAATGAGGCGCTACGATAACCCATCGAGCCGCTGCGGCTTGTGCCATTGGGCAGGCCGCGATTGGATTTCGCATCCTCGGCCCCGATATCTGCGCCGGATTTCAAGCATTCCGAGGCCCCATGACGTCCAACGCCGAAACCCGCGCCTTCCAGGCCGAAGTCGCACAGGTCCTGCACCTGGTCACCCATTCGCTGTATTCGCACAAGGAGATTTTCCTGCGCGAGTTGATTTCCAACGCATCCGATGCATGCGACAAGCTGCGTTTTGCCGCGCTGTCGGATCCTGCCCTGACGAGCGAGGACGCGGACCTTCGCATCGAGATCACTTTCGACAAGGACGCGCGCACGCTGACCGTGCGTGACAACGGCATCGGCATGAGCCGCGACGAGGTCGTCGAGAACATCGGCACGATCGCGCGGTCGGGTACGCGCAGGTTCCTCGAATCGCTTTCGGGCGACGCGCGCAAGGACACGCAGCTGATCGGGCAGTTCGGCGTCGGGTTCTATTCCGCGTTCATCGTTGCCGATCGCGTCACACTCGTCACGCGCAAAGCCGGCGCAGCCGCGAGCGAAGGCGTGCGCTGGCAATCGACCGGCACCGGCGAATACACGCTGGAGACCGTCGATTCCGCCGCGCGCGGCACTGCAGTGACGTTGCATCTCAAGGACGACGAAAGCGAGTTTCTCGACGCGTGGAAACTCCGCGATCTGATCGCGCGTTATTCGGACCACGTTGCGTTTCCGATCCGCCTGCCAAAGCAAAAGGATGGCAAGCCCACCGATGAGCTCGAGACCGTCAACCATGCCTCCGCGCTGTGGACACGGCCGAAGTCCGAGCTCAAGGACGAGGACTACCAGTCGTTCTACAAGTCGATCTCGCATGATTTCAACGATGCGCTCGCGTGGACGCACAACCGCGTCGAAGGCGCGCAGACCTACACGCTGCTGCTCTACGTTCCGGAAAAACCGCCGTTCGACGCGATGTTCAGCGGCCGTGACGAACGCAAGGGCCTCAAGCTCTACATCCGCCGCGTATTCATCATGGACGCAAGCGAGCAGCTCCTGCCGGCGTATCTGCGCTTCGTACGCGGCGTCGTCGACTCGGACGATCTGCCGCTCAACGTCAGCCGCGAGATCCTCCAGGAAAACCGCCTGCTGGCGCAGATCCGGAGCGCCTGCGTCAAACGCGTGCTCGATCTGCTCGAAAAGCTGTCGAAGGACGAACCCGAGAAGTTCCGCAAGTTCACTGATGCATTCGGCAACGTGTTGAAGGAAGGCATCGCCGAGGATCCCGCGAATCGCGAACGCATCGCCAAGCTGTTGCGCTTTGCGTCGACCAAATCCGAAGGCACGCACAAGACCGTATCGTTGGACGAGTATGTATCGCGCATGGCTACCGGTCAGGACGTGATCTGGTATGTCACCGCCGATTCGCACGCGGCAGCGCGCAACAGTCCGCAGATCGAAGCATTGAAGGCGCGCGGTATCGAGGTGTTGCTGCTCAGCGACCGCATTGACGAATGGATGATCGGGTATCTCGGCGACTATGCCGGCAAGAAACTCAGGAATGCGGCCAAGGGCGACCTCGATGTCGAAAGGACGGATGCGGATTCCGGAAAACGTGAGGAAGCGGAAAAATCCGCCGCCGGCATCGTCGGCAAACTGAAGGAATGGCTCGGTACGCGCGTTGGCGACGTGCGCGTCAGTCATCGACTGACGGATTCGCCTTCATGCCTCGTGCTCGGCGAGCACGACATGGCGCTCCACATGCAGCGGTTGCTGCGCGAAGCGGGCCACGAAGTGCCGTCTTCGCCGCCCGTGCTCGAGATCAATCCAGAGCATCCGCTCGTGAAACGCATCGAAGGCGAAGCGGACGCGAAGCGCAGCGAAGACCTCGGCTTGCTGCTGTTCGACGAAGCGCGTCTCGCTGCCGGCGATCAGCTCGATGACCCGGCGGCTTTCGTCGGTCGCGTCAATCGTTTGTTGCTGGACGAGAAGCGGACGGGTTGAATCGGAAGCGGGCGCTTCGCACCGCGCGATCCGCAAGCCGACCCGCGTGCTACCATCGATCGCCGCGCGCCTTTGGCCGTCCAAACAAAAAGTCTGACATGCAGATCGAAACCAAGCTGCCGAAAGTCGGCACGACCATCTTCACAGTCATGAGCCAGCTCGCGCTTGAACACAAGGCAGTGAATCTCGGTCAGGGGTTTCCTGATTTTGACGGACCGCAGCCGATGCGCGACGCGCTGGCCGCAGCAATGAATGCCGGCCGCAACCAGTACGCGCCGATGACGGGAATTCCGGCGCTGCGCGAGCAGATCGCCCGAAAAACCGAGACGCTGTACGGTCGCAAGGTCAATGCGGATACCGAAATCACGGTGACTTCCGGCGCGACCGAAGCGCTGTTCGCAGCGATCGCAGCGGTCGTGCGGCCAGGCGACGAAGTGATCGTGCTCGATCCGTGCTACGACAGCTACGAGCCCGCGATCGAGCTCAATGGCGGCCGTGCCGTACATGTGCCACTCGATCCGCGCGATTTCTCGCCCGAATGGCAGCGCGTGCGCGACGCAGTGACCGCGAAGACGCGCATGATCCTGGTGAATTCGCCGCACAATCCGTGTGGCGCGGTGTTCACGCCGGAAGATCTCGAATCGCTCGCCGAAATCACGCGCGAGCGCGGCATTCTCGTATTGTCCGACGAAGTCTACGAGCACATCGTGTTCGATGGCCTGCCGCATCAAAGCGTGTTGCGTCACGCCGAGCTCGCCGACCGCAGCTTCGTCGTCAGCTCGTTCGGCAAGACTT